>CANJCM010000015.1 GCA_947472765.1 Opitutia bacterium | reverse complement strand
TTCACCTCATCGGACCCGAAGACGAGTTTCTTGTTCGTCTGGCAGGTCGCGCACCAGCGGGCGGTGAAATCAACGTAGAGCGTGCGGCCTTCGGCGCGCAGCTTGGCCACCGCTTCGGGGCTCCATGGTTCCCAGACGATCTGACCATGGGCGGCGGCGTCAGCCGGCGTGACCATCGGTCGCGGCCAACCCATCCACCCGCCCGCGGCGCTCAGCACGATCAGGCTCGCGATGCCGAAACGGACGCGACCCGCCGAAGCGCCCGGCGCGGTCCAGCGGCCGTACATCCACACGCCCATCGCGATCAAAACCAGCGCGAAGAGAATGCCGCGAAAACCCTCTTCACTCGTCTGGGCGGCGAGCACCCAGATTAGGTAGCCGACCGTCGCATAGAGAGGGAACGCCATGAACTGCTTGAACGTTTCCATCCACGCTCCGGGACGCGGCAGCACCTTGATCGCCTGGGGGAAGATCGAGAGCAGCAGGTAGGGCGTCGAGAGGCCGACGGCGATGGCGGTGAAGATGGCGAACGACTCCACGGTCGAGACCGCGAGGGCGGCACCGAGCGCAGGCGCCAGGAAAGGGGCGCTGCACGGCGTGGCCACGACGGTCGCGAGCACGCCGGTGAAGAACGATCCCGCGTAGCCCGACTTCGATTGCAGATCGCCGCCGACCGCGGTCGCGCGAAGCCCGAATTCGAAGACGCCGCTCATGTTCAACGCGAAGACCAGCAGCAGGACGGCGAGCGCGAAGACGAAGACCGGCGACTGGAGCTGGAAGCCCCAGCCGAGTTGATCGCCACCCGCGCGGAGCACCGCGAGCACGGTGGCCAGGGACCAGAACGACAACAGCACCCCGAAGGTGAACGTGATCCCATGTGCCACGATCTTCGCGCGCTGATGACCGGCCTGGTTCACGAAACCCAGAATCTTGATCCCCAGAACAGGGAACACGCACGGCATCAGGTTGAGGATGAGGCCGCCGATGAACGCGAGGAACAGCGTGGCCCCGAGATTGGCGGCGGGCGGCGGGGTCTGGGAGTTGAGAGTTGAGCTCGAGTTGAGAGTTGAGGGTTGAGAGTTGAGAGCGGAAGAGCTGAAGGCGGCAGCGACTTCGAGGCCGCGCAGGCCGTCGGTTGTCCAGCCGGACTCGGAGGTCACGACGCCGAGCAGCTTGGTCGCGTCCTGCGGTCCGTCGGCGGACCAGCCGAGCGTGAGGATGAAGCCGCCCCGTCCGTCCGCCCGCACGGTTTGCGGTGCATCATAGGCGACCAGGTTGTCCTCAGAAAAAAAGTGCGGATCCTTCGGCACATGGCCGGCGGCGCCCTTCGGCGTGACGGTGAGTTCGATGACCTTGCCCGCGCGTGTTGCCGAAATTGTCCAGCTGGCATCCGCCCGCGGCAGGCCCGCCTGCGTGGCGCGGATCTTCTGGCTCCAGTTCGCGTCGGCCTTAGGCGCGTCGGCGGTGACAGGCAGCGTGACCGACACGGTGGCGCGGCCCGGAATGCAGATGTCCTCGCACATCAGCCAGTCGGCGTCCGCCGTCAGCGTGACACTCGCGCCCGGTTTGAGATCGGCGGGCGGTGTCAGCGTAACCGGGAGGAAGAGTTCCGCCTCGTAGCCGCTGCCGACCGTGTTGCCGCGGGAGTCCTTCAGGACGTGCGGTGCCGGCCATTGAATCTCACCCGCGGTCCAGCCCGGCGGCAGTTTCCACTCGAGCGACGTGGGCAGGCCGGTGCCGGGATTCTTCCAATAAGTGTGCCAGTGCGGATCGTGCACGAACCGGAGTGCGACCGTGACGGGTTTGCCGGCCTGGATGGCGTCGTCGGCCGCGACGAGCGAGGCCTGGACGTGGTTGGGCATCGCGAGAGCGGCGGTGGCACGCGGGGTGAGGGCGGACAATCCGGTCAACAGGAGCGCGGCGAGCAGAAGGCGACGGACGGGGAACATGGCGGAATAGGTAGGGAGTGATCGTGCGAGGAGCAAACCCCGAGCTTTGTTCCCGTCCACGAATGCGTAACGGTTTGTTCGGGGCGTGCGGGGCCCTTGATCTGGGGCGTTCGGGTCCGCAGCGTGGGCGCGATGAACACTCGAATTTTCGGACGGACGGGACGGTCGGTGGGCGAAGTCGGGCTCGGCACCTGGCAGTTGGGCGCGGGCTGGGGCGATGTGACCGAAGAGACGGCGCTGGCTACGCTGCGGACGGCTTACGAGTCCGGCACCACGTTGTTCGATACCGCCGACGTCTACGGCATGGGCCGGGCGGAGAAGCTGATTGGCCAGTTCCTCCGCGAGACGCGCGCCCCGATTTACGTGGCGACCAAGCTCGGTCGCTTCAGTCCCCCCGGCTGGCCGGCCAACTTTACGCGGGAAGTCATCCGCGCCCACACCGAGGCTTCGCTCCAGCGGCTCGGTGTGTCCGCGGTGGACCTGACGCAGTTCCATTGCGTGCCCACCGAGGTTCTTCGGCAGGGGGAAATTTTCGAACATGCCCGCGAACTGAAGCGCGAGGGCAAGATTCGGGATTTCGGCGTCAGTGTGGAGTCGATGGAGGAAGCCTTGATCTGCGTGCAACAGGAGGGCGTCGCTTCACTCCAAATCATCTTCAATATCTTCCGTCAGAAACCGATCGACACCCTCTTCGCGGAAGCGAAACGCCGGAATATCGCGCTGCTCATCCGGCTCCCGCTTGCGAGCGGGTTGCTCGGTGGCAAGTTGACCCGGGCGTCGCAATTTCCGGCGAACGACCATCGGAATTTCAATCGCGACGGCCAGCGCTTCAATGTGGGCGAGACCTTCGCCGGGCTTGGTTTCGAAAAGGGCGTCGATCTCGCGGAGGCGCTGAAGCCCTTTGTTCCGGCCGGACTGACGATGGCCGACATGGCTCTCCGCTGGTGTCTGGATTTTGACGTGGTCACGGCGGTCATCCCCGGCGCCCGTAATCCGGAACAGGCTCGCGCCAACGTCCGGGCTTCGACCTTGCCGCCGCTCGGAGCGGAACTGCACGCGAAACTGCGGGAGTTCTACACCCGCGACGTTGCGGCCCACATCCGCGGACCGTACTGAGCCGTATAATGGCGTCTTTCGGTTTGGCTGGGGTGCCGCTTGGCAGGTTGCCAACGGCGTCGTCGCCGCTTACCGATCGCGCAAACCCTTGTTGGAACTGCCGGCCTTTTTTTGCTCATGAAATCATCCGTCGTCTTCGCGTCGTTTTCCCTCCTGCTGGCGGCCGCGCCGCTGGTCGCCCAGCAGGGTGACAAAGCTGGTGAGGAACAGCCGCCGCGCCCGGCTCACTGGGTCGTGCCGCCGGCGCCTTCGTTGTCCGCCGAGGAGGAGGCGAAGACCTTCTCCCTCGCCCCCGGCTTTCGCGCCGAGTTGGTGGCCACGGATCCGCTGGTGCAGGATCCGGTGACCATGACGATGGGTTCCGACGGTCGGGTTTGGGTCGTCGAGATGCTCGGGTACATGCGGGACATCGATGGCAAGGGCGCCACGGACCCGATCGGCCGGATTACCGTGCTCTCCGACACGGACGGCGACGGCCGGCTGGACAAGCGGTCCGTGTTCCTCGACGGCCTTGTGCTGCCGCGCGCGATTGCGCTGATTGATGGCGGGGTGCTTTTTGCCACGCCGCCGAAGTTGATGTTCGCCCGCGACACCGATGGCGATGGCAAGGCCGACACCCAGACCGAGGTCGCCGACGACTACGGTGGTCCCGGCAACGTCGAGCATCTGCCGAACGGGCTGATGTGGGGCCTCGACAACTGGATCTACAGCGCGAATCACACCGTGCGTTTCCGTTACGCGGGGGATGGGAAATTCCTCCGCGAGCCGACCATCACCCGTGGCCAGTGGGGCATCTCGCAGGACGACACCGGCCGGATCTATTACAACAGCAACAGCGACCCGCTCCGCGTGGATCTCTATTCGTCGGCCTATCTCCGCCGCAATCCGGGCTTCGAGGCGGCCGGCACCAACTTCCAAGTCGTGCCCGCGGCTCTTCGCGTCTGGCCGAATCGGATCACGACCGGCATCAACCGCGGCTACAAGACGCTCGACAAGGAAGGGCGACTCTACGCCGTCACCGCCGCCTGCGGCCCGGTGGTTTATCGCGGGGCGCTCTTTCCGGCGGAATTCCGCGGCGATGTGTTCATCGCCGAGCCCACGGGTCATGTGCTGAAGCGCATCAAGCTCTCGCCCGACCGCGGCGGGATTGCCGGTGCGAATGCGTACGAGGGCACGGAGTTCATGCGCTCGACCGATGAGCGGTTTCGTCCGGTCAATCTCTTCAACGGCCCGGACGGCGCCCTCTGGGTCGTCGACATGTACCGCGGCCTGATTCAGGACCGGCTTTACGTCACCTCGTACCTGCGGAAGGAAATCATCGAGCGTGGACTCGACAAGCCGCTCGCCCGCGGCCGCATCTGGCGCATCGTGCCGGACGGCGCGCCGAAGCTGAATCTCAAGCTCACGCTCGCGCAGGCTCCGGCGGCGGAACTCGTCGAGCGGCTCAGCGACGCGAACGGCTGGACCCGTGACCGCGCGCAGCAGTTGCTGGTGGAAAAGCGCGCCACCCGCACCCCGGCGGTGGCGGCCTCGTTGCGGGAGCTCGCGACCAAGGGGCAGAACCCGCTCGGCCGGCTGCACGCCTTGTGGACGCTCGAAGGCAGCGAGGCGCTCGACGCGCCGACGGTGCGCACCGCGCTCGCCGACACGGACGGTCGCGTCGTGGCGGCGGCGATCCGACTGGCGGAAAAATTTGTCACGCAACCGGCCGGCGCGGAATTACCGAATCAAATCGTCGCGCTGGTGGGTTCTCACTCCGAACCCGAGTTGCGCCTGCAACTCGCGCTCACGCTGGGCGGGCTCAAGACCCCCGCGGCTGATGCGGCACTTCGCGCGCTCGTGCTCGCGGCCGGCGAGCAACCCTTCCTCGCGGACGCGGTCGTGACCGGCCTCGCGGGCCGCGAGACGGCGTTCGTGACCGAGTTGATCAAGGAGTCCGGTGCCTCGGGCCGTGGCGCCGGCGTGGTGCGGCTCGCGACGAGCTCGGCGCTCAAGAGCGGCCAGCCTGCGGCTATTCAAGGTGCGCTCGATTTGATCGCCGGCAGTCCCGCGTGGGCGCAGACCGCGATCCTCGGCGGGGTGCAGCACTTCCTGCCGAAGTCGGCCGACGGCAAGTCATTCGCCGCCAACCTGCCGGTGGAGCCGAAGGCGCTCGTCGCGCTCGCGGCCCAGGCGGATTCGCCTTCCGCGACGACGGCGCGCCAGTTGGTGGCGCAGCTCAAGTGGCCCGGCAAGGCCGGCGAAGTTGCGAGCAAGATGGTGAAGCTCACCGCCGCCGAAACGGCCGCCTTCGAACAAGGCAAGACGCAGTTCCTCACCCTGTGCGCGGCCTGTCATCAGCCCACCGGGCAGGGGCTCGCGGGCCTCGCGCCTTCGCTCATTCATTCCCGCTGGGTCCTCGGCGATCCGCGGATTCTTTCCCGGATCATCCTCAATGGCAAAACGCAGGCGACCCTCACGATGCCGGGTTGGAAGGCGATGCTGAACGACGAGGCGATCGCCAATGTGCTCACCTTCGTCCGCCGCTCGTGGGGCCATGAGGCCGATCCGGTGAACGTGGCCACCGTGACCGCCGCGCGTTCCGACGTCGCCAAGCGCGAGGAGCCCTGGACGGATCCGGAACTCGAGACGCTCGAGCGACGGCTGGGACAAAAGTAAGGCGGAATTAAGAGGGAAGAATTAGGAGTGAAGAGATCGGCGCGTAGTAATCGCTTTGCCGATTTCTCAACTCTTAATTCCTAACTCCCACTTCCGCCTTTATTCCGGCAGCGGCTTTCCCTTCGTCTCCGGCGCGAGCCAGATGACGACCATGCCCACGAGGTAGATCAGCGTGATCACCGCACCGGCCTGCGCGTAGCTGCCGTTGAAGTGCTGCATCAGCGCGCCCATCTGCAGCGCGCCGACGGCGGCGAGAATGCGGCCCGAGTTGAACGAAAGCCCCTGGCCCGTGGCCCGGGCGCGCGTGGGAAACAACTCCGGCAGGTAGAGCGGCAGCCAGCCGTAGAAGGCCGCCGACATGCCGCCGACCAGAAATACCATTGTCAGGAAGAGGGGCCCGTAGGAACCCACCTCGCGGAAAAGATAACCGCAGAGCAGGAGGGAAGTCAGACAGAGGATGAAGTAGGCGGGCCGCCGGCCGAAGCGACCCGCCAGCCAGGCGCCGGCGAAGCAGCCGAAAATCGCGCCGAGGGCGCTGAGCGCGAGCGTGTTCGCCTTGGCACGGTTGTTCTTCAGCTCGTTGGCGCGCGTCGTAATCGCGGCCTCCGACACCGGGGCCTTCGCGCCGGGGGCGGAGAGTTCGGCGCGGGCCTGCGTCACCGATTGCTGCTGCGCCATCTGGTCGGCCCAGAGCGGAAGCCACTGCACGGAGCCCCACGTCCCAATCAGCGCCACGGAGGCAAACAGCGTGGCGAAAAGCGTTTTCTTCAACAGCGGCGGACGCAGGACCTCGCGCAGGGGTTGGTTGGTGGCGGTCTTCTGCGCCTGCCAGCGTTCCGACTCCGGCACGAACGCGAGAATCGCGATGGTGAGAAAGGCGGGTAACGCTCCGACCAGGGCAACCCAGCGCCAGGATTCGGTCGTGACCGTGAAGCCCATGCCGACGACTGCGATCAGGACATAGCCGACATTCGCGGCCGCGCCGATGGTGCCGGCCATGAGCGGCCGGTATTTCTCCGGCCAGACCTCCATGACGAGTGCCACGCCCAGCGACCATTCGCCGCCCATGCCGAATGCGGCGACAAACCGCGTGACGAGCAGGTGCCAGGGCTCCTGGGCGAAATAGACCAGGCCGGTGAACAACGAATAGCAGAGGATGCTGAGCGCCATCGCGCGGACACGGCCAATCTTGTCACCGAGCCATCCGAACAGCACGCCGCCGGCGGCCGCTCCAATCAGAAAAGCCGCGGTCACGTAGCCCATCCACAATCCGACGTAGGAGTCCGAGACGACCAGGCCCTGCGCCTCCTGCATCTGTTGCAGTGCCGGGCGGGCGATCAACGGAAACATGCCCATCTCGAGTCCGTCGAACATCCAGCCGAGTCCGGCGGCCAGAAGGACGGCGACGAGACGTCGCGTCGTGGGCGCGGCGTCGCTGGGACGAAGCACAGGTGCAGCGGGGAGGGGTGACGACATGGGAAGGCGGGGTTAAGGGCTCCGGAAGAACTGTCGCGGCCCGGAAGGTCGCGACTAATTCAGAGCCCGCCGTGACGCGCAAGCCCGGCCCACTTCCGCTTGACCCGATCGGACCCGTGGAATGGAGGGCCGGCGCTGGCCGCCGCGCCGCTTCGTGAATGAAGCACATGGCCTGGCGACGAGCGCCAGCCCTACACCTTAGGCGGTCGTTTCGCGGGCGGTTTTTTGTTTGAAGAGCGTCGGCCGTTGCGCGTGTTGATAAGCTGCCTTGAGCGATACGCCGGACAAAAAGCATCCGTGGGCCAAGTTCCGCGCCGAGCCCGGTGTTTCCCGTACGCCGAAGGCTGATCTTCCGTCGCGTCCGGCACCGACGGTCGCTCCCTCGAAACTCACGCCGCGGCCGGAGCGCACCCAGCCCGCTGCCCGTCCGTCGCCGGCCCGCACCCCGAGCCCGGCGGCGCCAGCCCAGACTCCGCCGACGGCCGGGCCGGCGTCGGCCCCGGTGCGCTCCGCGGCTGACGCGTCGAGTCCGGTGTCCGACGAGTTGGCGGCGGCGCTGAAGAAGCTGGCGGCGGAATATGCGGCGCCGGCGGTGACCAACGCGCCGTTCGTGACCGCGATGCAGCGGCAGGAGGATTCGCAGGCGAGAAAACGGGAATCGCGCCGCCGGCTGCTCATCGTCGCGGCCGTTGTGCTCGTCGCTTCGGTGGCGCTGCATTTTACCGTCACCCGCGTGCTTTACCGGATGCCCACGCCCGAGGCGCTGGCGGCCCACGTGCAGGCGCTGCCCGATGAGGTGCTGCCCTATTATTCCACGAATCGCCAGCCGCTGCAGCCCTGGGCGGTGGTTTACGCCGAGACCGACCGGGTCGACGATCATCGCATCCGTTATTCGGCCGAGGTGACGCTGCGTCTGCGCAAGCCCCTGTATGTGCCGGCCTCCACCAACGGCACCGCTGCCTACCGGCAATTGCAGGAGAGTCTGCAACTCGCGCGGCAGCGGGACATCAAATTCACTCTCTTTCCTCCGGGGGAGGGCCCGCCGCATCCCGAACTGCCGCTGCTCCTGCAAATGTCGCATCGATTCGGCGAATCGATCGTGGTCCGGGTGCCGTTCGAGGCCCGCCGTTATGGCTGGGGGTGGCGGCTGATGCCCGCGCAGATTCCGCTGCGGTCCGTCAATCGCTCGTTCACGGGCGACGCGATCGAGTATTTCGGCGACGCCCCTTATCTGATCTTCGGCCAGTCCGGCTCAATGGCGGAAGTCCGCCTGCTGATTCGACAGGCCCGCGTCTACATCATCGCGGTCGCTCAGGAAGTTCAGCGGCACGCCGACGTCGAGGCCGTGGCCGAGACACCGACGCCTTCTCCGGCGCCTTCGCCCGACGCGCCCGCGGCGGATCCGGCGAGCGAACTGGCCGAAAAACCCGCGCTCACACTTGAGGAGCTCACCCGGCTCATCGATCCAAACGCGCCGGCGGTCGTCGCTCCGGCCACGGCGCCTGATGCCGCGGCTGATCCGGCCGCGCCCGCGACCAACCCGAAGACGCCCGCCGTCAAAGCCCCGGCGGTTCGGCGCTAGGTCGGTTGATTCGAAGTGCCGGGACAAGACTCAGTGGGCGCGCACGAGGCGCGCCCCTGCGAATTGTGTAGGGGCGGGGCTCGTCCACGCCCGAATGGTGACGAATCGTGTCGGGGCGCGCCTCGTGCGCGCCCTCATGACCACAGGATTCTCAGTTCCCGGAGAAAGTCTGCGGCGCGGGGGGTCCACGCAGCGCGCGGGGCTGGTTCGCGTCGAGGGTCGCCGGCATTTCCGTCAGGCTGGCCAGATACTCCACGACGTCACGGAGCTGCGTCTTCGTGAGCAGCGCGTGATAAATCTCCGGCATCGACGAGGGCGCTCCTTCGCGCTTCGCGATGTCCGACTTTTTCACTTCGATCAGCTTGTTGTCGGTGTTGCGGAGGGTGATTTGGTCCGGGGTTTCCTGGGCCACGATGCCGGCGGCCGCGCCGCCCGACTTGAGCGTGAGCACAATCGTGTCGAAGCCGGGGGCGATGTGGGCGTTCGGTTTCACGATCGACTCGAGCAGGTACTCTCGGCCCTGCCGGGCCCCGATGTCGGAAAGATTCGGCCCGGCGTCGCCGCCATCCGCTCCGGCGCGGTGGCAGCGAATGCACGCCATCACGGGCTGCGTGGCGAAGATGCGTGCACCCCGGGTCTTGTCTCCACCGGCGAGCGTGACGCGGTACGGGGCGAGCGGATCACTGCTCGCGGCGATGGCGGCCTCGCGGCGGGCGACATACGCCTTGACCTCCGGATTCGTCCGGCGGCTGGCGGCGTTGACCAGTTCGAGCTGCACTTCGGCGGCGACCCGGCCGGCGTCGAGTTCCTGCAGTCGCTCCAACAAGAGCGGATCCACGGACGGGTGGGTGAACGTGCCAAGCGCCCGATAGGCGGCCTTCTGCTCCTCGAGATTCCCGCGGGTGGCGAGGTTGCGCAGCACCGGCGCGGTGATCTCGGGCGAGAGCCGGGCCGCGATCGGCAGGGCGGCGAGGCGCAGGGGCGAAGAGGCGGAGGCGCCGGCGATCGACACGGCCTCGGCGAGGCGCGGATGCTTCAACTGGTCGAGCGCGCTGAGCGCGGCGGTGCGGGTTTCGCCGGACTGTTTTTCGTCGCGCAGCAGCGTGAAGAGCGTGTCCGCGGCTCCCCCGATCTCGAGGTCCTGGAGCGTCGCCAGCACGCGGGCCTGCACCACATCCGGCGTGCCGGCGGCGAGCAGCGAGGGAATGACGGGCTCGAGCGCCTGGACGGCGACGGCGCGATCCCGCGATTTCTCCGCGAGCGGACGGAAGGTGCCGACGATGCGGTCCCGCGCCGGCGGCTGCGGCCAGAGGGCAAGTTGCGCGAGAGCTTCGGCGCGGAGTTTCGGCGGGGCATCGCGGCGCGCGGCGTAGGCGGCGAGGGCCGCGGCGTTGGCCGGCTGGCCGAGGCGGAAGTGGGAATTCAACACGCGAAAAATCACGGGCGCGTCGACGAGCGGTCGCGCGATCATCGCGGCCAGGGCAGGGCGGGCGGACTCGATCGGCACATCGTTGATCGCGATGGCGGCCTCACGGACGAGGTAAGGGTCGGCGTCGGACAGGAACTGGGAAATCTCGGCACGTTCCAGCCGGCGATAAGCAAGCAGGACGGCGAGGCGTTCGCCGCGTGACGAGGAGCGGGCGCCGGCGGCGAGGGCTTCGAGGTTGTTGCTGCCGACGAGGCCCATGACCGCGGCGTGACGGACGTAGTTGTCGACGTCGTTGTTCTCGCGCGCGAGGGCCAGCAGTGGCGCGGCGGCCTCGGGGCGGCCGATCTTGCCGAGGCCCTGCGCGGCGAAGAACTGCACGCGGCGGTTCTCATCCTTCAGTGCCGCGATCAGCGCGGGGGCGTCGGCGGCCTGGTGCTGGTCGCCGATAACCTTCGCGGCCTGGGCGCGCACCTCGGAGTCGCGATCGCGGAGGAGCGGGCGCACCGCCTCGAGGGCGGCGGAATTGGCGGCGGCGAGCTGGCCCAGGCCCCAAATGGCGTGAAGACGGGCGTAAGTCTGGAGCTCGGGTTTCTGCCGGACCGCGAGATTGGCGGTGGCGGCGGGCGCAATCGCCGGGCCGTTCGTGGACGCGACGCGGGTTAGAACGGGAATGCTCCCGGCGCCGCGTTCCGCGAGCGTGAACTGCGCTTCCTGCCGCACGCGTTGATCAGCGTGGCCGAGCAGGCGGGCGAGTTCCTCGGCGGAGCGCTTGGTCCAGTCGCCACCGATCAACTCCTTCGTCTCCTTGAGAATCGGATCGTTCGCATGCTTCGGACTCGAGACGGCATAGATGCGACCGCGCTTCGACTTCGGCCAGCCCTCGGCCCAGTCGGAGGTGTAGAGCCGCCCGTCGGGTCCGAATTTCACATCGGTCGGCAGGGCTGAGCTCAGAAAGGGCCGCGCGTGCTCGATGTCGTAGGTCGCGCCCTTCGGCTTCACCTTGTAGTCGAACACGCCGCTGCGGACGATGCTGCCCTTGAAGTGCGTGATGAAGATGCTGCCGGCGTAGGTCCCGTCGAGTCCGGTGCCGGGGTAATAGGCGATGCCGGAGGGTCCGTCCTCGATGTTCACGATCGGCGGGATGATGTAGGCCGCCTGCCCTTCGTGGCGCGGATTCCAGAGGCGCTCGGTCATCCACGGGCCGGCCTTCTCGAGCGGCGCGAACTGGTAGCCAATGCGCCAGCCGCTGTCGCCGCCCTCGACGACGTGCACGAGCCGTTCCTCGTCGCCGTTGTCGCAGTCATTGTCGCCGGTGATCAGGTCGCCGTTTTCCGTGAAGAGGAGCGACTGCGGATTCCGCAGGCCCCAGGCGACGAGTTCCATGTTCGAACCGTCGGGATGGCTGCGGAAGACGGCGCCCATGTCCGGCACGTCGAGGAGCCTGCCCTCCTGGGTGCGGACGCTGGCGCCGCGATCGCCGACGCTGAAGTAGAGTTTGCCGTCGGGCCCGAAGATGAGCCCGTGCAGATCGTGGCCGGTGAAATTGAAGCGGACGCCGTAACCGCGGCTGATCTCGGTGCGGGTCTCCGCGCGGTCGTGGCCGCTGAACATCCAGACGCTCGGAATGTTGGTGAACCAGACCTTGCCGCGACGGGCGAGCACCCCGGACGCGATGCCGTCGAGTGGACCGTTGAACTTGTCCGCGTAGACCGCGGAGCGGTCCGCCACGCCCGTGCCCTTCGAGTCCTCCAGCACGCGCACGACTTCGGATTCGATCGACAATTCCTTGATGCCCTCCGGACCGAAGCGGCGCTGTAGAGTCGCCATCCAGTCGGTCGTGTTGCGGTTGGCGAGCTCCTCCTCGAGCAGCCACATGTAGTCGCGGATATCGAGGACGCTGCTGCGATAGCGATAGGTCTCGGCGACGAAGATGCGGCCGCGCTCGTCAAAATTGAAGGCGACCGGGTTGGCGAGCATCGGCTCCGCCGCCCAGACTTTGACCTCGAGGCCTGGCGGCAGCTTCATGCGCTGGAGAGCCTGCGCCGGCTCGTCGGATGCCGGTTGGATCTCCGGAGTGGGCGAACGGCTGCCCGCGTTCAGGATTTTGCCGACGACGGGCTTGGGCTCGTCTTCGTCGGGCTCCGCAGCGGACAGTCGGCTGGAGGTGGCAACAATCGCGGCGAACGCCGCCGCGCGAAACAGGATGGGACACTTCATAAAGAGGACGGCCGAGGCCGCGAGGCGAGGCCGCGAGACGCGGCATCTGAGATTTGAAATTTGAGATCTCAAATCGGATTTCTCAAATGCGCGAGCCGCCGCCGTTGGAATCTGGGAGGCAAAATCCTCAAAAATTCGGTCTCAAATCGCCGGTCCCAGCTCTCGAGTCTCACACTCCAGCTCTCGAATCGCCGATTTCCGCTCTCAGATCGCAGCTCTCAAATCTCAAATTTCAGATCTCAAATGCGCCGAGGCGCCAGCCTCGCCGCCACCCGCGCGCAAACGATCCCGGCGGCGACCGCCGCGTTGAGCGACTCGGCGTGCCCCAGCCGGGGAATCGTGACGCGTCGCGTGATCCGGGCCACGACGGCGGGAGAAAGGCCGTGGCCCTCGTTGCCGATCACCACGACGGCATCGCGCAGCGGGGCGACGCCGTTGATGTCGTCGCCGGCAAGATCGCAGCCGAGAATGGGCATGCCACTCGGAACCGCTGCGAGGGCCGACGGAAGTTCGACGGTATGCGCAGCCACCCGGGCGAACGAGCCCATGCTCGCGTTGATCACCTTCTGATGAAAGAGGTCCGCGCAATCCGGCGAAAGCAGCACGCGATCGAAGCCGAACCAGTCGGCGATCCGCAACAGCGTGCCGACATTGCCCGCGTCCTGCACCCCGTCGAGCGCGAGCGTGAGTCCTTTCGTCATGCCCGCGGGCGGCAGGGGGACGCGATCGATCCGGCCGACCGCGAGTACCGGGGACGGGGTGGGGAAGTGACTGAGCCGTGCCATTTCCTCCGGGCTGACCCGTGTGGGCGTCAGGCTCAGGTTCGCCGGCGCGACCCAGGCGTCGGTCGCGTAGAGTTCCTGCAGCGGGTAGCGGGCACCCAGGAGTTCGCCGACGACCTTCTCGCCCTCGATGACGAAGAGGCCGAGCTCGGTGCGATGTTTCTTCTCCCGCAGGGAGCGCAACCGCGAGACTTGGGCCTTGGTCAGCACACGACATGCTCGCGAGGATCGACCGGTGCTGGCAAGCCGGGCGCGGCTCGCGAAACGGATTCCCTCCCGCCCGATCTTGCGTCAAGCATTCAGCCATGAAGCGCTCCGTGCTGCTGCTCCTCGTCCTGGCGATCGTCACTTCCGTCGTGGGACCGTTCGCCTTTGCGGCTGCCACGAAGGCCGCGCCGGCTCCGGCCGACAAGTCGCCGATGGCCCCGGTCGCGGCCGCGATCTCGACGGTCACGGGCATCGCGATTTCGCCGCTGCTCGGGACCGGAGCTTTCGGGGCCTACAAGTGGTTCACGGCCAAGGATGACGCCGCGCGAGCGGCGCTCCCGTGGTACGCGCAGATGAAATACTGGCTGTCGATGCTCCTGGTGGTGGGCGTGTGTGCGGCCAAGGACGTGTTTGGGGCCGCGGTGCCTGCCGCGCTCAAGAAACCGTTCGATATCGTCGAGGCGGTGGAGAACAAGATGAGCGGGATCGTGGCCGCCGGCGCGGTTGTGCCTTTCACCGTGAGCACGTTCATGGACATCCTCGTGCATCCGGCCTCGAACACCGCCGGTGCCCTCGTCACACCGAGCGGTCTGGCGGCAATCCAGATTGGTGCGATTGATGGCGCCTCGATCCTGACGGCGCTCGCCCTGCCCGGCGCCCTCGCCGTGTTCGCCGTGGTCTGGATGGCGTCGCACGCGATCAATGTCCTGATTCTGTTGAGTCCGTGGGGCGCGATTGATGCCGCCCTGAAAGGCGCGCGCACCGGGCTGCTCGGCCTCGTCACAATCACGTCGGCGCTGAACCCGTGGGCGGGTGCGGCGCTTTCGCTCGTCGTCATCCTGCTGGCGTACCTGCTCGCCGGCTGGGCCTTTCGACTGACGGTCTTCGGGTCGGTCTTCTGCTGGGACTTCTTCACGATGCGGGCGGGTCGCTTTTCGCCGCGGGAAAATGACAACGCGATGTTTGCCGGCGCCCATCTCCCCGGCGTGCCGGTGCGCACGTATGGTCGCCTGGTGCAGCGGACCGAGGGCGGGCTCCAGTTCTTCTACCGGCCCTGGCCGTGGATGCCCGTGCGGTCCGCGAAACTGGCTGCGCTCCCCGCGGAGCTCAGGGTCGGTCGCGGCCTGTTCTTCTCGGAGATCGCGAATCTCGAAGATCGGACGTTCTTTCTGTTGCCGCCGCGCTACCGGGGGCATGAGGAAACGCTCGCCCGCGCCTACTTCCTGGCGGGCGTTCAGCCGGCGGGGCTGAACAAGGCCTGGAGCGAGCTGCGTGAGATGCTGGGCGGGCGGGCCACGCCGGTCGCGAACGCGTGAAAGCCGCCTTCCGCTGGTTCGTGGCGCTGTTCTTCCTCGCGGCCGGCGCGAATCACTTTCGCGCGCCGGAGATGTACGCCGGGATGATGCCCCCGTGGCTCCCGTGGCCCGACGCGGCGAATTATCTCAGCGGTGCCGCGGAGATCGCCGGAGCGATCGGGATCCTGTTGCCCGCGACGCGGCGGCTGGCCGGGTGGGGCTTGCTGGCGCTGTTGATCGCGATTTTCCCCGCCAACCTCCATGTCGCGCTGCAAGGACGGATGCCGCCGTTCGATATTTCGCCGGTGGTGCTCTGGCTGCGCCTGCCGTTTCAGGCGGTGTTCATGGCCGCGGTGTGGTGGGTCGCCCTCGCGGATCCCTCGCGCCACCGGTCCCCGACGACGCCGCCAAAATAATCAGGAGCGGAGCAGAGCCCGCAGCCCGGTGACGAGCCGGCCGACGCCCTCGGCAATCGCGGCGGGCGGCAAAGCGGCGTAGGCGACGCGGAGATGGCACCCTTGATCGAGGCCGAACGCGTTGCCCGGAATCGTCGCCACCCCGTGTTCGCGGATCAGTCGCTCCGCCAGGGCCAGCGGTGTCGCCTGGGTGCGGAGCCGGAGGAGAAAATAGAACGCGCCGTCCGCGCGGGGGACGACACAGCCGTCGAGCTGACTGAGCGCGGCCTGGGCGACGGCCCGCGATTCGGCGATGACCTTCAGCTTCTCCTGCGCGTAGGCCCTTCCGGCCTCGAGTGCGCCAACCGCGGCGAATTGTGAGACGACGGGCGAGCAGATCAGGATCGTGTCCTGCACCTTGCGCATCGCGGACTCGAGGTGCGTCGGGAACACCATCCAGCCGATCCGCCAGCTCGCGAAGCCGTACGCCTTCGACAGCGAGTAGAGGGAAATTGTATGGGCCTCGCTGCCGGGAATGGAGCCGGCCGAGAAGTGGCGCGCGTTCCCGTACGTGAAGTATTCGTAGGCCTCGTCGCTGATGTGATAAATCCCGTGTTCCGCACAGAGCGCGTTGACGGCGCGGAGATCGGACTCGGGATAGACTGCGCCGCTGGGATTGTTCGGCGACACGGTGACGATGGCGCGGGTCCGCGGCGTGATGGCCGCGCGGAGGGCTTCGATCCGGAGCTGATAATTTTCGTCCGTTGCCACGAGCACCGGCCGGCAGTTCGCCATCGTGACGGCCATCTCCTGGTTGAAGTAGTACGGCGTGGGCAGGATGATCTCGTCACCCGGATCCGCGATCGCGAGGACGGCGTTGAGAAAGGCGTTGTTGCCGCCGGCCGTGACCATGACGCGGTTGTCGGGGCCGAGCGTCAGGCCGTTTTCCGCCGCGAGTTTCTTTTCGATCGCCGCGAGCAGCGCGGGAATGCCGGCGACCGACTGGTATTTGTGATTCACGGGCTCCGCCAGGAAACGGGCGATCTGATCGACGGCGGCGGGCGGCGGACCGTAGTTCACCACGCCCTGGCCGAGCGAAATCGTGCCCGGGCAGCTCCGGATTAGATCGGCAATCACCGGGATGATCGGGGATTGGACGGCGCGAAGACGTTGCGATTCCTGCATGAGAAGGCCGCGAGTGTTCGCGGGCCGCACCGGCAGGAGCAAGGAAACTTCGGCCGGCCTGACTCCGTTGCCGCGGCGCAGGATTGAAACCGGCGGGCCCGCCGGTTGATTGGACCCATGCGCACGTGGATCGCCGCCTTGTTCGTCGCCCTGGCCGCCGTCGCCGGCGCGCAGGAGACGAAGCCCAA
The DNA here is from genome assembly GCA_947472765.1 of Opitutia bacterium. Taxonomy (GTDB): domain Bacteria; phylum Verrucomicrobiota; class Verrucomicrobiia; order Opitutales; family Opitutaceae; genus ER46. The sequence continues at coordinate 50,643 of CANJCM010000015.1, read as the reverse complement.
CATCATCCTGATTCTCGCCGACGATCTGGGTTACGGCGAACTCGGCTGTTATGGCCAGAAGCAGATCGCGACGCCCCATGTGGATCAGTTGGCGGCCGAGGGCCTGCGCTTCACGCAGTTCTACGCCGGCAGCACGGTGTGTGCTCCGTCGCGCAGCGTGTTGATGACGGGCCTGCACATGGGCCGCACGCGGGTGCGCGGGAATGCCGGGCCGGGCAACACCGCCGCTCAGATGCTGCGGACGGGCGATGTGACCGTGGCGGGCGTGTTGCAGCAGGCGGGTTACGCCACCGGACTCGTCGGCAAGTGGGGACTGGGACTGGCCGATGACGAAGGCGAACCGCGCCGCCACGGTTTTGGTTATTACTACGGCTTCCTCAGCCAGACCCATGCCCATAATCACTTCCCGAGTTTCCTCTGGCGGAATGGCGTGAAGGTTCCGCTGCCCAACGATCTCGTGCCGGTCGGGGCAGTCGAAGGCACGGGCTATGCGACGAAGCGCATCGCGTATGCCGGCGATTTGTTCGCTGGAGAGGCGCAGGCCTTCGTCGAACGAAACCGCGACCGGCCGTTTTTTCTCTTTCTCTCGCTCACCTCGCCCCACGCCAACAACGAGCGTTCCCGGGTTCTCGGCGACGGCAACGAAGTCCCCGACCTCGGGCCGTATGCGGATCGTCCGTGGAACGAGGCCCAGAAGGCCCACGCGGCGATGATTACGCGGCTCGATCGCGATGTCGGCGAGTTGATGGCGCAACTGCGGCGGCTGGGCCTCGACGGGAAAACGCTCGTGGTGTTCAGCAGCGACAACGGCCCGCATCGCGAAGGCGGCCCGAGCTACGACCCGGAATTTTTTGCGGCGAGCGGCCCGCTGGCCGGCATCAAACGCAGCCTCACCGACGGTGGCATCCGGGTGCCGTTCATTGTCCGCTGGCCGGGCCGGATCCGGCCGGGGTCGGTCTCAGGACACGTGGGCTACTTCGGCGACCTCATGGCCACGTTCGCCGAAGTGGCCGGTGCCAAATCGCCACCGAACCTGGACAGCATCAGCCTGGTCCCGACGCTGCTCGGGCGGACCGGTCAGCGGAAGCACGAGTTTCTCTATTGGGAGTTCTATGAAGAAGGCGTGAGCCAGGCGGTCCTGCTCGAGGATCGCTGGAAGGGAATCCGGCTGAAGGATCCGCGCGCTCCGCTTCAGGTTTACGACCTGGCGCGCGATCTCGGAGAGACGACCGATTTAGCGGCGAAGGAACCGGAGGTCGCGGGCCGCATCGCCCGCGTCATGCGCGAGGCGCACGTGGACAACGAACACTGGAAACTGCCGGCTCCTTAGTAAGGCCTGCTCAATCGACTGACGTATTGCTTGGATTCCGAAACTTGCCTGGTAGCCCGCGGCTTGAGCAGCGGGACCGCATGGTGCGCAGCAATGAAGGAATCCCTGTCCTCACGGACAGGGCTACGCCAATCCGCTTAATTTCGGAATCAAAGTATGAGCAAGCCAGTCCTCCCGCTGATCACGCCGCGGGCCAAGACTGAAATGTGGCCCTGCAGGTGAGGGCAGTTCACGGGTCGGAGACCCGTGCCACTCACTTTCCCAACGGGAGCGTGAAACAGAAGGTCGCGCCCTTGCCGGGTTCGCTGGGGTTGGCCCAGATCCGGCCGCCGTGGTCCTCGACGATCTTTTTGCAGATCGTGAGCCCGAGGCCGGTGCCGTGGGCCTTGCCGTGCGTCGCGAACGGACGGAACAGCGACTGCGCGATTTCGGGCGCAATGCCTCGTCCGGTGTCCTCGATTTCGATCTGCAGCTCCGGGCCGTTGGTGACGAACCGCAGGAAGATCTTCCCTCCGTCCGGCATCTCGTCGACGGCGTTGTTGAGCAGATTGTAGAAGAGCCGCGAGAGGCGCTGCGGCTGAATCTGGACCTGGAGATCGGCCGGCGCCGGGTCGGCAATCAACTTCACGCCCCGCTCCACGATTTCCTGCCGGATCTCCTCCACCAGCGGATTCATGTAGCGGGCGAAATCGACGGCGCGGAGACTCGGACGCTGGCCGCTCGGTTTTGTGAACTCGATCAGCTCGTGCAGCATGTTGGTCATGCGCTCGACCTGCCGCGCGATCTTCGTCTGGGCCTTGGCCCGCATCGGCGCGGTGGTTTCGTCGCTGCACGCGAGCTCGGCCGCGAGGCCGATGATGGTGAGCGGATTCTTGAAGTCGTGGACGATGGTGCCGGCGAACCGGCCGACGATCGCGAGGCGCTCGGCCTGCACCACCTCGTCGACGTACTTGCTGTTCAGCGTGCGCACGCGGCTGCTGAATTCGCGGATGAGGCGCAGCGCGAGTCCGGGCTCGCGCTCCAGCAGGCGGAGCAGCTCATCCCGGCTGACGTACTTGGCCTCGGTGTCGACTTCCGCCACCGCCGTGGCCGAGCGCGGCGCGTCATCGAGGACGGCCATCTCGCCGACGGTGTCCCCGGGCCCGAGGCTTGCGAGCAACCGGGGCTCCGCACTTCCGACCGTGGCAAAAATCTGCACCCGGCCGGTCTCGATCATGTAGAACCCGTCCCCCGGATCGCCGGCAGAAAACAACCGCTCGCCGGCGCGGAACCGGCGCGTCCGCGCGGTGCCGCCGGACAGGAATTCGCGACCCAACAAATCTCCCAGGGAATTTGCGCGCGGCGCCGACATCGGGCGCGACGTTAGCGACGGGCCGGGGGCCGTAAAGGGTGGAGATACCTCAGGCGGCGACCGCCCCGTCAACTTGCCAGCTTCAGGGTCGCGGCGAAGTGCGCGGTGGAGCGCGCGCACTCGGCGACACGTCCGACAATCTTCACGTCCGCGATGGCATCGTTCGCGAACTGCTGGCCGGTGGCGTAGACGAAGCGCGGGACAATCACGCAGCGGAAGTCGAGCATCAGGCTGTTCGCGAGCCCGAGGATGGACATGAAGCTGCCCGATGCGCCGGCGGTGCACAGAAACCCAACGACCTTGTTCTCCCAAACGGCGCCGGTGAGTTCGACCAGGTTCTTCACCGCCGCGTTCGCGTCGTAGTTGTAGATCGGCGTCGCGATGATCACGCCGGCAGCCGGCGCGATCATCCTCTGGGCGGCGAGGACATTGGGATGTTCCCTGGTCTTGTCGCCGTCACAGAAGGGCAGCGGCAGATCCCGCAGGTCGAGCGTGGCGACCTCCTGGCCGTCGGCGCGCAGCACGCGCTCGGCTTCGCGCGCGAGCAGGCGGCTGTAGCTGTCGGAGTTGAGGCTGCCGGAAATAATCAGGAGGCTCATGCGCGCGGGCGGGCGGTCACTTGGTCGCGGCCGGCGCGTCGGGGAGACGGGCGGACTGCCAGGCGAGGAAGCGCCACTTGCCCTGTTCCTCGCGAAACACGGCAAGAACGCTCAGGTAGACGTCGAGCTGCGGCGAGGCGACGCTGCGGCCCTTGATCTTCACGCGGGCGTTCATCAACGCGATGCCCGGGGCAATCGAGGAGAACTTCCGCTCCGTATATTGATACGTCGTGTATTTGGTGCTGCCGGAGACGAGCTTCTCGAGGTATGATTTCTTGTTGTCGAAATCGCCGTTCGAGTGGGTGTAGCTGAGATCGTCGGAGAAGATGGCGTCGAGCCGGGCGGCGTTGCCCGAGAGAATGGCCGCCACGCGTTCGTCGTCGGCGGTGCGCAGGGCGGCGTCGAACCCGGCGGGAGCGGCGGCCCGCCCGAGCGTGGCGAGCGCGACGAGGCCGGCGAAGAGCAGGACGAGACGGGTGGGAAGGAGAGAGGACATGTTATTTGGCGGCCGGGGCCGGGGGCAGGTTGCGGGATGATTGCCAGGCGATGAAACGCCACACGCCGTTTTCATTGCGCCAGAGCGAGAGGAAATTCAAGTCGAGCTCGCCGCCGCGCGTCTCGAGCAGAATCCGGCCGGCCATCTGCACGATGCCAGGGGCGAGCTGGCGGAAGTTGCGCTCCTTGTACGTGTACTTCGCATAAACGGTCTGCTTGCTCGCAAGCGCCTCGGTGTAGGAGGCCTTGGTGTCGTGCTTGCCGCTGGCGTGCACGAAGTACAGGTCGTCGGAAAAAATCGCGGTGAGTCCCGCGCGGTCGCCGGCGAGGATGGCGGCGACCCGGGCCGCATCGGCGGCTTCCAGCGCCGCCAGCGTGCTGGCATCGGGCTGGAGGGAGGGCGCGGCGACCGCCGAGACGACCGCGAGCGCGACGAGGGGAATGAGCCGGAGCAGGGATTTCATGGGCTGGGGGAAGGGGTGGCCGAACTCCCTTTCCTGCCCGTCGGGACCAGCCCGCGCAACAGCGGACTGGCCGGCCCGGCCGTGCTACCCGTCGCGGCGGCGCGACGGGGCCGTCATGGCTTTGGCGATACCGGAGAGAAGCTGGCGCTCGTCGAAGGGCTTGAGCAGCGCGGCATCGGCCCCGAGACGCTCAGCGAGCTTCACGCAATCCGCGGCCGGCACGTACCTCCCGCCGCCGGAGATCGCGAGCACGCGCGCCGTCGAGTTGGTCTGGCGCAGCTCGCGGATGACCTCCAGCCCGTCGCCCTCCGGCATGAGCACGTCAGCGATCACCAGGTCGAAATGTCCGGAGGCGATTTGCTTCAGGGTGGCGTCGCCGGAGGAGGAACAGGTGACGGCATGTCCGCGGGCCCGCAGCCACAGCGCAATCAGATCCTGGATTTCCGGGACGTCGTCGGCGACGATAATGGCGAGCGGCTTCATGCGGGGTGCAAAGTAACGAGTCAGTAATCGCGGCGCGTTCCAATCAATTACGGCGGATGAGTCGGCGAACCCGGGTGTAGCTTGATCGAGGGGGCTCCGCCAAGGGGATTCGTTAGGCCTGAAAAGGCCTAGTGGGATAGCGCCACATGGGGAACATCACGTAAGGATCAGCGTTTCGGTTGGCTCTTCCAGAGCCCTCCGGTACGACGATGCAACCGATGAGCATCAAACTTCGCCTGGCACTTTTGCTTGGGTTGTTGCTGGTCGGATTCGGCGGGGCACTGTTGGCCCTTGGAATTTTGGAGCGCCGGGAACGGGCCGAAATGGTTGCGCGGGAACGTCAGGCGCGGACCTTGTTGCTGAAACACGCGATCGATGCGGCGAGTCGGGCCTTGCCGCAGCTGGCGACCGACGCCGCCCAGTCGGAGGAGTTCGCGAAACTCGTGGCCCGCTCCGAGGGCGCGCCCGCGTTGTTACCGGCCTACCTGACGGGATCGGGACTCAGTTACGCCTGGATCATCCACGGAGATGGGCGCGTCCGGATGCAGATTGCGGTGTCCAAGTCGGATGGAGACATCCCGTTGCCGCTGACGCCGCTGGAGTTCACGGGGCTGGTCGCGGAGACGCCGAGCCCGCGCTTCTTTGCGGACCTCGCGGGCGGATTGCACGAGGTCTGCATCCGGCGAATTGCCTCGAGCGCGTCCGGGGAGTGGCTGCTGGTCACGCGCCGCTGGGACGAGGACTTTCTTCGCGGGCTCGAGCAAGTGACGGAAAGCCGGCTGGCGCTGCGGGGTCCGGAGGAAATCAGTGCCGCCCCCACGCCGGATGCGATCGTGCTGCTGCGCCCGCTGTCCGACTGGCGGGGCCACCCGCTGCGCGTGTTGCGCGTGGAGCATGAGCCCGCCGAAATCGAGGAAACCCTGGAGGCCAACGGCCGGCTGCTCCGCATTTTCTTCAGCTTCGGGCTGATGGTGATCGCGGCGACCTGGCTCATGCTGCAGGGCTGGGTCCTGCGGCCACTGACCAGGATCGGCGAGAGCCTCGTCCGCAACGAACCGGAGGTCGTGGCGGAACTGAGCGCGGAAAAATCGGAATTCGGCCGCGTGGCGGGGCTGGTGCGCTCCTCGTTCGAGCAGCGTCAGGCCCTCGAGCGCGAAGTGCGCGAACGCGCGGCAGCGCAGGCCGCGTTGCAACGCAGCGAAGCCGCGCTCCAGGCGAATCTCGAGGAACGCTCGCGCCTGGGGCGGGATTTGCACGACGGCGTGATCCAGTCGCTCTATGCCGCGGGCATGGGCCTGACCGGCGTCCGGGCGCTGTTGCAGCCCGAGCAGATCGAGGCGGCGCTCCGGCTCGAGCAAAGCCGCGCCGCGCTCAACGAGACCATTCACGACGTGCGCAATTTTCTCATCGGCCTCGAGCCGGAGGCGCTGAAGCTGCATTCTCCCAGGCGGTGACCTCGCTGCTCGATATGATGCACGGCATCCGGCCGTTTCACTCGCGGGTCGACATCGACGAGGAACTGGCCGCCCGTCTCACGCTGGCGCACCGGGTGCAAGCCCTGCAGATTACGCGTGAGGCGATCAGCAACGCGCTGCGTCATGGGGCCGCGACCTGGATCACGGTGACGCTCAAGCAGCAGGGCGGAGTGACCGAGTTCGAAGTGACCGACGACGGCCGGGGCTTTGATGCCACCGCGTCATCCCCCGGACGGGGACTCGGCAATTTCGTCGAACGCGCCCGCGAGCTCGACGCCCGCCTCACCGTCGAGTCCCAGCCCGGTCGCGGCACCCGCGTCCGTCTCACCTTTAACCCTCCCTCCTTATGACCGAAACACTGCGTGCCCCCATCCGTATCCTCCTCGTCGACGACAGCGAGCTCGTCCGTCGCGGAATCAAGACCGTCCTCTCCACCCAGTCGGATCCTCCGATGCGAGTGGTGGCCGAGGCCAGCAACGTGGCCGAGGCCGTGACCGAATGCCTGCGGAGCAAGCCCGACCTCGTGCTCCTCGACATCCGCCTGCCGGACGGCTCCGGCTTCGATGCCTGCCGCAAAATCCTCGAGCGGCTGCCTGACACCAAGATTGTCGTGCTCACCTCGTATTCGAATGACAACTTCGTCTACGAGGCCGTGACTTCCGGCGCGCATGGTTACCTGATGAAGGAGATCGATCCCGCCGGCCTCCTGCAGGCCGTGCAGGACGTGATGTCCGGCCGCTCGATCCTTGATCCCGACGCCACGACTCGGGTCCTCCGGCTGTTGCGTGGCTCCGGCTCCGATCAGGGCGTGGACCTCTCCGTCCTCTCCGTGCAGGAGCGGCGGGTGCTGGCGCTCGTAGCCGACGGACTGACGAACAAGCAGGTCGGGGAGCAGCTCACCCTCAGCGAGAACACGGTGAAAAATTATTTGGTCAACGTGTTCGAGAAGCTGCAGGTGAAGCGCCGCGCCCAGGCGGCTGCGATCTTCGTCCAACAAAGCCAGGGAAGGAAGTAGGCCTGAAAAGGCCTAAGCGGGCAGGGCCGGGTGGACCCTAGCGGACTGCCCTAATATCTTCTACGCTCTCCGGCTTGATTGATGAACAGTGCAAGTCACCGCCCCGCCGCCACGTCCCGATTTTTTGGGGAGCGGACGTGTCCCGGGGGCTTCACCCTAGTCGAAGTCATGGTCGCATCGATCGTGCTCGTGCTGGGAATCACGACTTCGATCACGACGCTGCAGCAGGGGTTTCGGGCGGTGGACAGCGCGCGAAATTACACGTTCGCATCCCAGGCGATGCAGTCCGAGTTGGAGCGACTGCGACTGAAAAGCTGGAGTCAGATCGAGGAGTTGCAGAATTCGCGCGACACCGCGGTCTCGGTCGCGGCGGTGAGTGGGGTCGCGACGGGCTCGTTCCGTTGCGTGCGCACGATCCGCGACCTGAAGACGGACATGAAGGAAATCACGCGGGTTTCGACCTGGCGCGGGATCGACGGACGCGAGCATACGGTTCGCTACGTCACGCGCTACGGGAGGAGCGGCCTCTATGACTATTTCTACACGTCGCACTAATCTCCCGGCCCCGGCGAGCGGGCGGCGAGCGGGCTTCACCTTGGTGGAGGTGATGGTCTCCGCCGCGATCTCCGGCTTCATCATGACCGGCGTGCTCGCCGCCTTTGTGATGATCGGACGGAGCGGATTTCTCGCGAGCAGCTACAGCGAGTTGCAGTCCGAGACCCGGCGGGCGCTCGACATCTTTGGCGAAGACGCGCGCAAGGCCACCGAGATTTGGTGGAACAACAGCCAGAGCATCACGCTGTACGTGGCGACGTCGACCAACGCCACCGTGGCCACGACGTACGCCTACGACACCGATCGGCGCAGCCGAACCTACCAGTGTTTCTACCGGGTGCTGGGCGAGGATGGGTCCACGCAGCCCCGTCGCATCCTGGTGCGCCAGGTGGCCTCGGATTTTGCGTTCCAGCGTTACAAGCTCGAACGCAGCGGCGTGACCGACAATGCGGCGACGAGCAACCTCGAGACCAAGCAGATCCAGGTGACGTTGCGCGCCAGCCGGGTCGGAGCCATGGCCGTCGCCGCCAACCAGAATGCGCTCTCGGCGCGGTATATTCTCCGCAACAAGCGGGTGAGCAACTGATGCGCGCAGGCCTGCCAGCTTCCTCCCGGGTGCGCCCGCCGTTCCAGCCGCGGCGGCGGGGCGTTGTCGTGTCCGAGCGCGGCGCGGTGCTCATCGTGGCGCTGCTGGTGGCGGCCCTGATCGCGATTGTCCTCGGCAGTTATCTCAACCTGAACATCACGTCCACGCGACTCGCGAAGCGCAGCTTCAACAGCTACGCCGCGCTCAATCTGGCGGAGGCGGGGACCGAAGAGGCCGTGTGGTCCTTCAACCGCGCCTCCGCGGGTGACAGCTCCGCCTGGACCGGTTGGACCAACAACGGCACGGCGGCCTGGCAGCGCTTCTCGGGCTTTGAGTTCGGCGGCAATGCCACGGGCTGGGCGAAAGTTTACGTGGATATGTACCAGCCCGGGCCGAGCGCGCGGCCGAAGGTCATCAGCCAGTCCACGGTCTCGGTCCCGGGGGATGCGCCGGTCATCAAGCTCGTTGAGGTCTCGCTGCGCCGCCGTTCGCTCTTTGCCACCGGGATCGTGGCCCGCGACTCGATCGCGTTCAACGGTTCGACCGCCACCGTCGACAGTTGGAACTCCGATCCCGACAACAACCCGGCCACGGCGGCGGTGCCCTACGCTGCAAGTGTCCGGGCGGACCGCGGCTCCATCGCCAGCACCTCGTTGCTCAACAACGCGGTCCTCGTCAACCAGGTCGACGTGTGGGGCACGGTTGCCACCGGCGGCGCCCAGCCCCAGGTCGGTGCGAATGGCTCGATCCGGGGCGCCAATACTCCCGTGGACGTGCAAATCGACCCGAGTCGCGTCGCCACCGATTTCAATGCCGACTTCCCGATCGTCACCCAGCCGCTGGATGGGACCGCGATTACCACCATTCGCGGAGGGACGCTCGGGGTGGCCGGGACCTCGACCAAGTGGCGCAGCGCCGGCGTCGTGCTCAACGGCTCGGATGTGCTGCAGATTGAAGGCGACGTGACGCTGATCCTGACCGGTTCGCCTTCGGTCTCGGTCACGGGCTCGGCCTCGATTGCGATTCCCGCCGGCGCCAAGCTCACGATTTACGCCGCGGGCGATGTCACGATTGCCGGTCGCGGGCTCGCCAACTCCAACGTGCAGCCGATTTCCTGCCGCATCTGGGGCACGAATACGAGTTCGGCCGGCCAGGCCATCGACGTCGTCGGTCGGGGCGCGCTGAGGACGGTGGCCTACGCGCCGGCCGGGGATATCACGCTGCGGGGTAATTCCGATATCATGGGGTCGATCGTCGGCCGGACCGTGACAATTTCCGGCACGCCGGCGTTTCACTACGACGAGTCCCTCGCCAATCTCGAGAGCAACGAGCCCTTCAGCATTTCCAAGTGGCGCGAGATCACGAGTGGCACGGACTACACGCGCTACATGCGTTTGTTCGAGGGGCTTTGATTCGTCGGGCGGTCGGAGGCCTAGCCGTAACAGACCTAGTGAGGTAGGCCTGAAACATGGGCCTGATAGCCCCTAATGTTTCTGCAAGGTATTCGCTATGATGGCGGACGTCGATGTTCGCCTCGCTGCCCCGTTTCCCCTCGCAAGTTCCAGTGTCATCGCGGCGGCGTTTGCGCGGATTCACGATCATCGAGGTGGCGATGGCGACGTTCGTCATGGCCTTCGGCATCTCCACCTCGATCATCGCGATGCAGTCGGGCTTCAAGCAGATCGACCTCGCCCGGGGGACCACGATCGCCTCCCAGATTGTGCAGAGCGAGATGGAGCGGCTGCGGATGATGAGCTGGACGATGATTGCCGCCTTGCCGGCGAGTCAGAGCTTTGACGGTGCCACCTATTTCAGTGCTAACGCGGACGTCGCCGGCCGGTACACCATTACCCGGACCGTCACCGCCAATGCGACGGAGCCGGCGGACATCAAGGACTTGAAGGTGTCGGTGCGGTGGCAGGGCTACGATGGCCGGTGGCACCAGCGGAGCTTCACGGGGATTTACGCCCGGAACGGACTTTATGATTTCTTCTACACCATCGCGCATCCGTAGCCGGCCGGCCGGGATCCGCGGCTGGCGCGGGTTCACGCTGGTTGAAGTCATGATCGGGGCGACCCTCTCGAGCTTCGTGCTGCTCGCGATCCTGACGACGTTCCTCTTCATGGGCCGCAGCGGGGCCAATCTTCGCAACTACAGCGATATGGAGTCGCAGGCGCGGCGCTCGCTCGAGGTTTTCGCCGAGGATGTCCGGCAGGCCAGCGCCATCTCGTGGACCGCCGACACCACCATCGTCCTGACCGTGAACAGCGCCTCGGTGATGTACTATTACGACACCGGGACGAAGATCTTCTATCGCCGCACGACCGCAGGCACGCAGACGATGATTTCGGGCATCACGGCCGGGACGTTTTCATTCAAGTCCTACAACGTCGCGGGCATTGAAATGCCGCTGACGACGTCGGCCGAACTGACCGCGGCCACCTCGAGCACCAAGCAGCTCCAGATCTCGCTCGAGGCTTCCCGAACGACGACGACGGTCACCTCCGCGACCAACCTCGTGCTCTCCGCGCGATTCATCCTGCGGAACAAAATCGTCACCGCGTGACTTCGCTGATGAAGACTCCCTCCCAATTTTTTCGCGGCGAGCGCGGCTCGCTCCTCATCGTGGCCATGCTGCTCTGTGCGGTCATCGGCATTTCGATCACGAGTTATCTCAGCCTGGGCCGGACCGGCATGGAGATCTCGAACCGTGCCTTCTACAACAACGGGTCCATGAACCTGGCGGAGAACGGTCTCGAGCAGGCCGTTTATTCGATCAACAAGAAGGTGGCCGATCCCACCTACAACTGGGCGAGCCATGGGTGGACGATTGTCGGCTCGGACGCGCGTCAGAAGTGGTCGGGATATGATTTCGGCCAAGGCACGACAGGCATGGTGCGGTCCTACATTTATGGCTACGCCGCGGGCGCCGCGCCGCGCATCGTGACGCGTTCGACGGTGACGGTCGGCGGCCGCAGCACGCAGGTGATCGAGAAGTGGATCGAGGTGCAACTTCGCCGCACCTCCAAGTTCTCCAATGGGCTCGTGGCGAAGGAAACGATCAACTTCAGCGGCAACAATGCGTCCGTCGACAGCTGGAATTCCGACCCCGACAACGACAATAACTCGGTGACGGCCGCCATTCCCTACAGTGCGGGCGTGAAGAACGCCAATGGATCGGTCGGCAGCATTTCGGTGGCAGTCAATGCGGTGGGCGTGAACAACGCGGATATCTTTGGCTACGCTTCCACCGGCGGGGCCCTGCCCGTGGTCGGGAACCAGGGATTGATCGGACCCTTCACGGCCCGCCGCGGCTCGGTGGACATGACGCGGGTCTCGACGGACTTTACGGCCAGCTTCGACGCCGTCACGGCTCCCACGACTGGAACGACCATCTCGGCGATTGGGAATACCGATCTGCCGGCGACCATCGGCACGGCGGGAGTGGCCACCGAATACCGAATCGCCAGCATCGATGCCAGTGGCGCGGCGACGCAGATCCTGACGATTCTGGGCGACGTCACCTTGATCGTCACGGCGCCGGCCGGATCCCCTGCCATCCGATTGACCGGCAACTCGAGCATCTCGATTGCCTCGGGCGGCTCGCTGAAAATCTACACCGAGGGCAATATCGCAATCACGGGCAACGGGGTCGCCAACGGCGGGACCACGCTGGCGACGGCCAATCAGCCGGTCGATTTCCAGATTTGGGGTACAAGCACGAGCACGACCTCGGATCAAACGATCGACATCAAGGGCAACGGTGTGCTCTCCGGCGTCGTTTATGCACCCAACGGCGATGTCGGCATCGTGGGCGATGCGGAGGTGCTCGGATCCATGGTGGCGGAAAGAATCCGGGTCACGGGCAACGCCGCGTTCCACTATGACGAGTCGCTCGCCAACTTCGGCTCCGGCAACCCCTATCGCGTCTCCCGCTGGCGCGAACTCACCTCGGCCACGGATCGCGCGACCGTGTCGTCCGTCCTGAGTTGGTAGTGGTGCATCGATGCCATGGCGAATCGCATGAACAACTCAAAGCCACGCTTACGGGCCCGACGGGGATTCACCATCGCCGAGGTGATGGTGGCGTCGATCGTGATGGCCTTCGCCATCACCACCTCGATCACCACGATGCAGCGCGCCTTCCTCGCGCTCGATACGTCGCGCAATCTCACGTTTGCCGGCCAGATCATGGTGAGCGAAATGGAGCGGACCCGGATGCTGAGCTGGACGGAAATCGCGGCGTTTGACCTCTCTCCCACCGTGACGGCGCTGACGCTCGACTCCACCTTCACCGGCAGCGCGCAGATTGGCACGCGGTTCTCGATGACCCGGACCGTCACGGTGCCCGACGCCTCCAACACCAACATCCGGCAGATCACCCTCACCATCACCTGGCGGGGCTACGACGGTCGCCAGCATTCGCGCTCCTATACGACGCACTACGCCCGCTACGGCATCCATGACTACCTCTATAACACCACGTAAGCCCGCGCCTCGTCGCCGGGGTTTCACCCTGGTGGAGATCATGATCGGCGCCGCGCTCGGCTCGGTCGTGCTCGCCGGCGTGATGTCGACTTTCCTGATGCTCGCGCGCAGCGGCGTCAGTGCCGTGAACTATACGACGATGGACACGCAGTCCCGTCGCGCCCTCGAGGAGTTCGCGCAGGATGTGAGGATGGCGAACAACGTCGCGTGGACTTCATCGTCGTCGATCACGCTCACGGTCCCGGAAAATTACGTGACGAGTGACCCGACGACCACGAACCGGGTGACTTATGCCTGGGACAATGACAGTGCCAGCGGCAGCTACCGTTGCTTCTACCGAATCCCGGGTGGTTCCACCGCCAAGACGATCTACATCCGCAACGTCACCGACTTTTCCTTTACCGGCTTCGACCGGCTCAACTCCCCGACCAGTTCCAACACGTCGACCAAGCGGATCCAAATCTCGATGACGGTGACTTCCACGGCCCGGACCGTGGTCAACACCAGGGATCAGCTGGTCTCTGCGTCGTTCATTCTCCGGAACAAGCCCGCGAGCTGACATGACCTGCGCTGCGAATCAGACTAGAGGGAATCCGGGCCGGCCTCCCGGCCGTTCGGCCTCGAGCCAAAAAGGTTCCGTCCTGATTGTCGCGATGCTCATCGCCGGAATCATCGGAGTCTCGCTCGCGAGCTATCTGAAGTTGTCCATCACCTCGCTGAATTCGGCGAACCGATCGTTCTACGCCAATAGCAGCGTCGACTACGCGGAGATCGGGATCGAGCAGGCGATGGCGTGCTTCTATAGTGTCACCGCCGGCACGGCGGCCGCAACGGCGTGGAGCGGTTGGACACTGAACACCGGAACGAACGAGGCGACGCGCGCGTTTCCGACGGACTCGCCCTACTACTACACGCCCGGTCCCGGAGCGCGCGCGCAGGTCCGGGTGTACGTCAAGAATTACACCTATAGCGGCACGCCTTACATTGTCGTGAAGTCCACGATCACACCAGCGACGGGGCGCCCGATTGAAAAATGGGTCCGGATTTCCCTCCGGAGTCGCTCCCTGTTTTCGAACGGGCTGGTCGCGAAGAACGTGATCGACTGGGCCGGGCACCCCTCGGCGGATAGCTGGAATTCGAAGCCTGATCCCGCCCTGGCCGCGGTTCCCTACAGCGTGGGGGTCCGACTTTCGAACTGCACGGTCGGCTGCGTGAGCGCGACGAACGGCGCCATCGACCTCGCGAACGGCACGGTCATGGGCAACGTGGCCACCGGCGGCGGAACCGTGGCTGGTTCGGCGACCATTACGGGCACGGTCAGCACCGACTTCTCCGCAACCTTTCCCGCCGTTTCCGTCCCGGTGCCAGTGACGGTCAACTCGCCTACGAGCATTTCGGGCACCACCACCTTTCCGAGTGCGGCGGTGGGCACGGCCATCAACGCCGCCGACAGCACCTACTACTACGATTTCGGCAGCTCCTATAATATCGCCATCAACGGCGGCGGAAAAAACATCCAGATCGCCGCCGGGACGAAGGTCGTGTTCATCCTTAACAACCACCTCAACAACCCGGCCATCAGCATCGGCGGCAATGCGTTCATGAACGTGAACGCGGGGGCGACGCTGAAGGTTTACACCAACGGCAACCTCGCAATGGCCGGCAACGGCGTGGCCAATAGCAACGTGGAGCCGGCGACGCTGCAAATTTACGGCACGCGGACGACGACGGGTCAGACGATCACCGTCAGCGGCAACGGCCAGCTGAGAGCCGCCGTTTATGCGCCGTTCGCCGCCGTCACCGCCAACGGGGGCGGTGCGACGGGTCAGATCCAAGGTTCCATCGTCGCCGAGTCGATCGACATGAACGGCGGGCCTGACTTCCATTACGATCAGGCACTCGGCAACCTCGGCGCGGGGGTCGGCGTGGGCGTTTCGCTCTGGAAGGAATTGCAGACGGCGGACGAGCGGGCTCTTTACGCGTCCAAGTTCCCCTGAGGCGCGGCGTTTTCGTTTGTTTTCGACCGGAGCGCTGCCGATAGTCCGAGGCATGCTTGTTCGGTCTGCGTCGGCCAGTCTCGCCCGGCTTCGGGATGAAGTTGGCTCCGTCGATGGCGTCGGCCTCGAGGAGCGCGTGGCCAAGTATACGACCCGCTCGATCAAGAAGGGCGCCAAGCTCTGGGGTCTGCGCCGGGCCGTCAGCATGATCGATTTGACGACCCTCGAGGGCAAGGACACCCCGGGCAAGGTCGCCTCGCTCTGCCGCAAGGCCCTCCGGCCGCACGACGATGAGAACGTTCCGACCGTCGCCGCCGTCTGCGTTTACCCGTCGATGGTCCGGCACGCCCGGCGGGCTCTGGGGAGCAGCCCGATCAAGGTGGCTTCCGTGGCCACGGCCTTTCCCAGCGGTCAGGCTCCGCTCAAGACGCGACTTGGCGAGGTCCGTGCGGCCGTAGCCGACGGTGCCGACGAAGTGGACATGGTGATCAATCGCGGCGCTTTTCTCGCGGGAGAATTTGCCCGGGTGCAGGATGAGATCTCTGCGGTCGTCGAGGCCTGTGGCGCCGCCCGGCTCAAAGTCATTCTCGAGGTCAGCGAACTGGAAACCTACGACGCCATCCGGGGCGCCTCTTTCCTCGCCATGGAAGTGATTCGCCCGGGCGACTTCATCAAGACGAGCACCGGCAAGACCGCGGTCAATGCGACGCTCGCCAACAACCAGGTGATGCTCGAGGCGATCCGGGATCACTTCCTCGCGTCTGGAATCGCGATCGGCATGAAGCCCGCGGGTGGAATCCGCACGGCCAAGCAGGCGCTGCATTTTCTCGTCGCCGTGAAGGAGACGCTGGGCGACGCCTGGCTGAACAACACCCGCTATCGTTTCGGCGCCAGCGCGCTGCTCAACGATCTGTTGCGCCAGATTGAAAAGGAAAGAACCGGTGCGTACCAGGCGCCCTATTATTTCAGTGAGGCGGCGGAATCATACTGAATCATGACCTCGCGTGCGTGCTCCGTTTCCCGTGCTTCAATTGCTGGAGAAACATCGAGAAAATGGCCTGTCATTCTGAGCGAAGCGAAGAATCCATGTCGTCGGTTGTACCGATTAGGTGGATTCTTCGCTCACGCTCAGAATGACAATCCCAGCAGGTTCCTCATCAGCGAATCGAAGTAACAGATCCCTTTCGATCCTCCCCCGATCATGCCGACCTTAATTTCGGATCAGAGAATCAGCCGCCGGGGCCGAGCCACACCCGAGTTGATCTTCGGCGATTTGTGGGAGTTCGATCCCGCGCCCGAGACCGCGGATCCCCGCCTCCAGTCGCGCTACGATCTCTTCATCGACGGCAAGTTCGTCGCGCCCAAGACCGGCCGCTACTTCGATTCGATCAATCCCGCGAACGAGCAGAAGCTTGCGGAGATTGCCCTGGCCGGCGACTCCGACGTGGCCGCCGCCTACCGCGCGGCGCAGCGCGCCTTCGAGACCACCTGGGGCCGGATGCCGGGCCGCGAGCGCGCGAAGTATCTCTATCGCATTGCCCGGCTCCTGCAGGATCGGGCGAGGGAATTTGCCGTCGCCGAGACGCTCGACGGCGGCAAGCCGATCAAGGAGTCGCGCGATTTCGACGTGCCGATGACGGCCGCGCATTTCTTCTATCACGCCGGCTGGGCGGACAAGCTCGAGTATGTGGCTCCGGGCCGGCGCGTGGCTCCACTCGGCCTGGTGGGTCAGGTGATTCCGTGGAATTTTCCGCTGCTGATGCTCGCGTGGAAGGTCGCACCGGCGCTCGCGATGGGCAATTGCGTGGTCCTCAAGCCGGCCGAGACGACCAGCATCACGTGCCTCAAGTTCGCGACGATCCTGCAGGACGCCGGACTGCCGCCGGGCGTGGTCAATTTTGTCACCGGCGCAGGCGAAACCGGCGCCGCCGTGATGGCGCATCCGCTCGCGGCGAAGGTCGCGTTCACCGGCTCGACCGAAGTCGGCAAGGCCATCATGCGATCGCTCGCCGGCACGGAAAGGAAGATGACCCTCGAGCTCGGCGGGAAGGCCGCGAACATCGTGTTCGATGACGCGCCGCTCGATCAGGCCGTCGAGGGAATCGTGAACGGTATTTTCTTCAATCAGGGCCACGTGTGTTGCGCCGGCTCGCGGTTACTCGTGCAGGAGTCCGTCGCCGACCGCGTGCTCGCGAAGCTCAAGCGGCGCATCCAAGTGCTGCGCGTTGGCGATCCGATCGACAAGAACACCGACATTGGCGCCATCAACTCGCGCGCCCAGCTCCGGAAAATTCAGCAGTTGGTCGCCAGCGGCGTGAAAGAGGGTGCCGAGCTTTACCAGCCGTCGTGTTCGCTCCCGACGAAAGGATTCTATTTCCGTCCGACGCTGTTCAGTGGCGTGACGATGAGCCACCGGATCGCGCGCGAGGAGATCTTCGGACCAGTGCTGAGCGTCCTGACCTTCCGCACCGTCGACGAAGCGATCGAGCGTGCGAACAACACCGCTTACGGACTCAGTGCCGGCGTGTGGACCGACAAGGGATCGCGCATCCTGAAGATGAGCACCGCGCTCAAGGCCGGCGTGGTCTGGGCGAACACCTACAACAAGTTCGATCCCACGTCGCCGTTTGGCGGCTACAAGGAGTCAGGCTTCGGCCGCGAAGGTGGCCGCCAGGGCCTGCTCGATTATGCCCGGCTCGTTTGAACCACGAATGGACACGGATGGACACGAACCCATGACTCGCCTTCCCATCACCAAAACTCCGAAGCCCTACGTCGGCGGGGCGTTCATCCGGTCCGAGAGCGGACGCACCTATCCGCTGGCCGATGCGCGCGGCAACTTCTTTGCCCACATCCCGCAGTGCACCCGGAAGGATCTGCGCAACGCCGTGGAGGCCGCCGCCAAGGCCGGTCCTGGCTGGGCGCGGCGCACCGCCTACAACCGTGGCCAGATTCTTTACCGGCTCGGCGAAATGCTGGAGGCCCGCCGCCTCGAAATGATCGACACGCTGGTCCGTTTCGGGGTCGCCGCGGGCGCCGCCGCGCGCGAAGTCGATGCCGCGACCGACCGGCTCGTCTATTACGCGGGCTGGGCCGACAAGTACGAGCAGGTCCTCGGCAACACCAACCCCGTGGCCTCGCCGCATTTCAACTTTACGGTGACCGAGCCGATGGGCGTGATCGGCGTGATCGCGCCCGATGCTCCCTCGCTGCTTGGACTGATCAGCCTCGTCGCCCCGATCATCGTCAGCGGCAACACCGTCGTCGCCCTCGCCTCGGAGCGCACTCCGTATCCGGCCGTGCTGCTCGGCGAGATGCTGGCCACGAGCGACCTGCCGGGCGGGGTCGTCAATGTGCTCACGGGTTTTCGGAAGGAACTGCTCCCGACGTTCGCGACGCACGCGCATCTCCGCGGCCTCAGCGCCGTGGCCACCCCGGAGGAGCGCAAGGCCTTGCGACTGGGCGCCGCCGAAAGTGTGAAGCGCGTGCACTTTTCCGAGCTCACGGGCGCGGCGTGGTTTCGCGACGAGGCGGAAAGCCTCTACGCCGTGCGCGACTTCCTCGAGTTCAAGACCACGTGGCATCCGATCGGCGCCTGACCCGCACTTTTTTACCGTTCGGCGAATGGCGAAGGCGTATCGCCTCCCACCTGTACCCAAGCCAGGATTGTGAGGACTTTTGGTACGACCGCCCCCGGACACTCGTTTGAGTCGTCACCCCTGAATTTAGGGTGTTTGCCGCGGGGCACGGGCTTGCCTATTCTACGGGTCCGACCACGGTCGGGATCATGCCGGATCCGAACCCCGCGACGGTCATGGTGGCCGAATTGCTACAGCGGCTGGCTCAACGGCCCTTCGAGCCGTTCGTGATCGTGCTTTCGAATGGCTCGCGCCATGCCGTGCCCACGCCCGATCATTGCACCGTGCAACGCTTCTCCCGCCGCGTGAACGTCGATCATGACGACGGTTCGTTCGTGACGATCAACCCGCTGCACATCGCCCAGGTTGAATTGCTGCACAAGCCGGCTGCTTAGAACCAATCTGGATAACCGACCCTGTGGCGGGGCGGGCGCCTACCCTCCATCGACCGGAGATAAGATGGAGGCGCGGTGCCCCCACCGCGCAAATTCGATCCGATTTGATATCGCGTGATGGAGCAGACCGTGGAAAACGTAACGCCATTGCTGGCGATGCCAGCGGCCACCTAGCGCGGCCAGCGAGGAGTACGATCCATGCCCACGCTCGGCGACATGGCCAACGCCCTGAACCGCTCGCAGCTCGTTCTGCGCGACGTGCTGAAGCGGTTTGAAGTCCCACTCGCCAAGGACGACCGCTACTCGGACGCCACTCTCGCTTTCCTGCGCACGGTCATTTTTCTCCGCGCGCTTAACATCGGCGAGGACCGGTTGCGCGAACTTTGGCGCCTCGAAAAGAAGCTGCTCCAACTGCTTCACGTGGACTCGGCGGGGTCGCCGACATGGTTTCTCGATGCCTGCGGTTTGACGAACCACCCGCGCCGCCGGCTGCTGCTCAGCAATTTCGATCTCGGCTTTGCACTGCCCGTGCGGGCGGTACAGTTGGGCCTGAACTTTGCGGACGTGGGCGCGGAGCTTTTCGCCGGCAAGGAAATGGGTGAAGACGCGATCCGCGTGCTGGTTGAAACCCTCAAGCTTCATCACGCCATCTGCGCCGACGCAGCCGGCGAGCGCCCGCTCGCGATTGCGGCGATCCGGTGGGCCCGGCGTTTCAAGTAAGGATCAACAAGTACTCCCATGCCCCGCTTCCTTCCCGTCCTGGCACTGTTTGCGTTCCTTGCCACCGCCCGCGCGGCCAACCCGGTCGTGCCCGCGGACGCCCGCGCACGGCAACTCGTCGCGAGTCCGGCTTTTCAGTCGGCGGTCGCGGCGTTCGAGCGGGACTACGATCAGTTCGTCGCGGACCTAGTCGCGCTGACCGAGATCCCGGCGCCACCATTTGGAGAGAAGGCGCGCGGCGAGGCGTTTGCCGAACGGATGCGGGTCGCGGGCTTCAAGGACGTCACGACCGATGACGTGGGCAACGTGATCGCACTTCGACCCGGCCAAGGTGGGGCGCCCTTGCTCGCGGTGGCCGCGCATCTCGACACCGTTTTTCCGCTGGAAACGAATGTGAAGGTCAAGCGGGCCGGCACCACCCTCCGTGCTCCAGGCGTGGCGGATGACGGCCGCGGCCTGGCGTTCCTGCTGGCGGCGGCACGCGCCTTGAATGCGGCTGGCTTGCAGACGGCCGCGGATCTCCTGTTGGTCGCGAATGTGGGCGAGGAAGGTGCCGGCGATCTGCGGGGCATCCGGCATCTCTTCACCGCCGGTTCCTGGAGCGGTCGCATCAAGCGCTTCATCACCGTCGATGGACGTACCAACGATCTCGTGACCAACTCCGCCCTCGGGAGCCTGCGTTATCGCGTCACGTTCAAAGGTCCGGGCGGACATAGCTGGAGTGCGTTCGGGCAGGTGAATCCGGCCTTCGCCCTCGGCGACGCCATGGCCCGACTGGGCCGGCTCGAAGTGCCCAAGGAGCCGCGCGTTTCCTACAATGTGGGCATCATCTCGGGCGGAACCTCGGTCAACTCGATCCCCAACGAAGTCTCGATGGAGGTCGATATGCGGTCGGTGTCTCCCGCGGAACTCACCAAGATCGATGGGCAATTCAAACAGATCATCCGCGACGCCGTGGCGGCCGAAAACGCCGCGCGCTCGACGGTGTTCGGCGCCATCACGGCCGACGTGAAACGGATCGGCGAGCGTCCGTCCGGCACGCTTTCGCCGGACTCACCGGTGCTGCGGCAGGTGACCGCCACCATGAAGGCCTTCGACAAGGTGCCCGTCTGGGAAACCAGCAGCACTGATGCGAACATTCCAATCAGCCTCGGCATCCCCGCCTTCGCGATGTCCTCCCAATCCGGCGATCGAGCGGGGCGCACGCATTCGCTCGACGAGTGGACTGATGTCGAAAAGTCGACCGCGGTGAAGGACTTCAGCCTGGCGCTCGCGATTCTGTTGACGGTGGCCGACTTGCCGTGACCGCCGGCCAGGGGCTGCGTGCGTGACAGATTTTGTACCGCTGTATTCTCGAATCGCTCATTTTTCGGAGGACTTTGAACAGGAAGATCGGGGAGTTCGGGAAGCGAGTGGATTGGACTTCTCCCCGATCTTCCCGGCCTTCCTGTTCAATCCGGCTTGGTCCCCTTTGGTTGCGGCTTCGCTCAGAATGACAAATTGGATTATTTTCGATTTCGCACCGTTTGTTGAGCGAGTGGACTGCGTTGCGGGCGCGCACGAGGCGCGCCCCTACGAAATGCGTTGCAGAAGTGAGCCTCGTCCACGCCCGATTGGCTGAGGCAATCTTAGTCGCGCTAGAGGGAAGTCCGCCTCTGGCGCAGGAAACGGGCAATCTCGCGGGCCGGCGGCATCGCGGCGGCGGTACCCGGTTTCGTCACGGCCAGGGCGGCCGCGGCGTTCGCGAAGTAAGCGGCGCGAATCATCTCGCCGTCGAAGAGGCGGAGCCCCGCGGCAAATGCGCCCACGAACGCGTCGCCGGCCCCGGCGGTGTCGACAACTTTCAGGCCGGTGTGGCCGGGAATTAGAATCGAAAGGTCGGGCTGCGAAACGAAGCAGCCGCGTTCACCCAGGGTGACGATCACGGTCGGTACCTCCAGTTTCCGACAAAGTGATTGCAGCCGGGCCGAGGACATCTCGCGCCATTGGGATTCGCGGATGGTCACGCCGCGCAGGCGGAGGAGGGCGATGAATTCACGCTCGTTTGGGATCAGCACGTCGACGTACCTCAGCAGGGCGGCGGTAGCATCGCCCCGCATCGGAGCGGGGTTGAGGATCGTCGTGGCGCCGTGGCGCCGGGCTGCGCGCAAAACGAATGCGGTGGTCCGCAGGTTGGACTCGAACTGCGCAATCACGACCCGTGCGGAACGCAACCAAGCCGCCGGCACATCGGTGCGGGCGAGCACGGCGTTGGCGCCGAGGGCGACGATGATCTCATTTTCCCCTCGCTGGTTGACTAGGATCGCGGCGGTCCCGGTGGCGTGCGCCTTCTTCGTGACGAACCGGGCCATGATTCCTTCGCGACCGTGAAACTCCTGCGCCGATCGCCCGAGACTGTCCGCCCCGATCGCCCCGACGAAACCCGTGCGAACCCCGGTCCGGGCGGCCGCCACGGCTTGATTGGATCCCTTGCCCCCCGGCCCGGAGCCGAAGAGCCCGACGGTCGTTTCACCGGGCTGGGGGAAATCCACGCAACGCCAGACCAAATCCTGGACGTAGCTGCCAACGACGAGAATCTCGGGGTGCATCCAGGCGAGGCTACGGCCTGCGGGACCGCGCTGACAAGGAACCGCGCGCCTCTGAGTGCCGAGTGCCAAATGCCGAGTGCCGAAAGACGAATGGCAAACGGAAAGCCGCAAACGGCGAATGCCCATGCCGAATTCCATCCCAAATCTCAGATCTCAAATTTCAAATGCGGCGGCGCGCGTCACCGCGCGCCGCCGCTCCCTGTTGCTTTCGGGTCCGGCTTCGGCTTGCTGGCGGGGTCCCCATGATTGAAGCCCGGCATCTGTCCAAGACCTTCGCCGATCGGAAACGCGGGACGATTCACGCGGTGCAGGATGTTTCGTTCCAGGTCGAACCGGGACAGATCTATGGACTGCTTGGAGCCAACGGCGCCGGGAAGACGACAACGCTGCGATTGCTGGCGACGCTGCTGCGGCCGTCTTCGGGCACCGCGGTGATTGGCGGACATGACGTCGGCACGGCACCGGAAGCGGTGCGGCGGCAGGTGGGGTTCCTGGCGGCGAGCACCGCGCTCTATGGACGGCTGACGGCGCGCGAGATGATTGCCTATTTCGGCCGGTTGCACGGCCTGGCCGAGCCTGAGATTGCGCAGCGGACGACCCGGCTCGCGGCGGAACTGGAGATGGATGATTTTCTCGATCGGCGCTGCGACTCGCTGTCGACCGGGATGAAGCAGAAGACCTCGATTGCCCGGACGCTGATTCACGATCCGGCCGTGATGATTTTCGACGAACCGACCCTCGGCCTCGATGTGATGGCGGCGCGGGCGGTGCTCCGCTTCGTGCGCGACTGCCGGGCACGCGGCAAGACCGTCATCTATTCCACGCACGTGATGAGCGAAGTGGAGAAGGTCTGCGACCGCGTGGGCATCATTCACGGCGGCCGGCTGCTGGCCGAGGGTACGCTCGCGGAGCTGGCGGCGCGGACCGGGCAGCGCGACATGGAGGAGATTTTCGTGCAGCTCGTGACGGCGGAGGTGGCGGCGTGAACGGGCGCAATGTTTTCGCGGTGTTCGCGAAGGAGCTGAAGGACGCGCTGCGCGATCGGCGGACCTTGTTCTCCACCCTGATCATTCCGACGTTCGTCATCCCCTTGCTGAGCTTTGGGACGCTCGGGCTCGGATCGAAGATGGTGGCCAAGGCGCGCGATCAGAAGCCGGTCGTGATGATCGTCGGCGGCGACGATGCCCCGCAGGTGGCAGCCTCCCTTGCGAAGTTGGGGCGGTTTGAAATCGTCCCTCCCCGCGCCGGCCACGAGCAGCTCATTGCCGACAAGGTCGTGGGCGCGGTGCTGCTGTTACCCGCCGACTTTGCCGCGGCCCTGCGGCTCGGCGAGGTGCCGCGCGCGACGATCCTGCATTACGAAGGCGAACTGCGATCGGGTTTTGCGGCGGATGAGCTCGAGCGCTTCGTGCGGGAGTTTCGCGAGCAGCAGATCGCCGCCACACTCGAGGCGAAGGGACTTCCGCTCCGCACGGTGCGGCCGTTCGAACTCGCGCGGCGGAATGTGGCGCCGCCGGAGAAAGTCGGCGGCAATCTGCTCGGCGGCTTCGTGCCATACCTCATCATCGTCCTCTGTTTCACCGGCGCGATGTACCCGGCCATCGACGTGACGGCGGGGGAGAAGGAGCGCGGCACGATGGAGACGCTCCTTTGCAGCCCGGCGGCGAGAGTCGAAATCGTGTTGGGAAAATTTCTCCTCGTCCTGACCGGCTCGCTCACCTCGATGGCGCTTTCGCTCGGCTCGATGGGCGCGACCGCGATGGTCACGGGAGCGCTCATGCACGGCGGCGCGGAGGCGACGGTGGCCGGGGCGGGAGCGGGTGGAGGCTCGGGTTATGTGCCGATGATTGCGCCGCTTGGACTGCTCGGGGTCCTCGCGCTGGTCCTGCCGGTGGCGGTGCTTTTTTCCGCCCTAGAATTCACAATCGCGCTTTTCGCCCGCAGCACGAAGGAGGCGCAAAGTTATCTCGGTCCGCTGATGCTGGTGGTGTTGATGCCCGCGATCGTCGGCATGCTGCCGGGCATCGATCTCAACACCACGCTCGCTTTCGTGCCGTTGCTCAACCTCTCGCTCGCGTGCAAGGAGATGCTCTCCGGTGTCTGGCACTGGCCGTATCTCGCGATCATCTTCTTCTCAACCTGCCTGTACGCCGCGGGAGCGCTCGCCCTCGCCGTGCGGATGTTCAATCGCGAGGATGTCATCTTTCGGACGTAAATTTTTTTCAAAGCCGTGCGCACGGCGGTAAACGGCGGGTAAAAACCGGGCCGGGTCGTAGCGGGGGCGGAGCAAAAGCGATAGGGTGGGGACATCAGTCCACGACCATGAACTCACCCATTACCTTCCCTCCGTCCTCACCTGTGCTGAAACTTGCCCGGCCCTCCGCCGAGAAGTGGGCGGCGACGCTGGCGGAGGAGCGCCGCCGACTGCAGGAAGATCATGACGCCCTGCGCGAGCGCGAAGCGAACCTGCGCGACTACGAGGCGCGATTGAGAAATTTGCAGGCCGAGATTGAGGCGAGTCGCCCCGCCGCGGCGCGGGCCACCGTGACGCCGTTTCGGCCCTCGAGCCGGACACCTTTCGCCGACGATCCGGCCCTGGCGGCGGGGTGGGAAAAGTTGCATCGCGCCCGGGAGCTCCTCGAGGTTGAGCAACTGCACCTGCGGGACGAACGCATCATGCTGCACGGTCAGGCCGAGGCGCTGAAGCAGCGTGAGACCCAGGTCATCGCGCGGGAAATTGAGGTGGTGCAACGCGAGTCCCTGCTCGCCGAGGTGCCCGATGCCGAACCCCAGCCAATCGCTGGCGAGCATACGATTTCCGCGATGACGCGGCTGACGACAGCTCCGTTCCGCATGGCTCGCAGTGTTCTGCTCGGAAAGAAAAAGCCGGTCTGAGGTCGGGGCCGGTGCACGGATTTTCGCTCGTGCGCTCGGCGCCTTGTCACCGTGAATTGCGCGTCGCTTCCCTGCGCCGGGAAAAGTTTCGCCTTGCCCGCGGGGAATCGCGGGCTCATCAGAAGCCCCCAATGAGCCAAGCCATGAAGTGCCTCGTTTCCGCCTCCGTCGTCATGACGGCGGGTAAACGCGCACGCTGGCACGGGTCGGCTCGGCGACGATGGTGAAGCGCTGAAACAATGCGCGCGGCCCCAGGCCGCTGATTCCCACGCCGAGCCCGACTCATCCGAGTCGGGCTTTTTGTTTGCCCAAATTCCTCCCTTTTCAACCCACCCCCGCCATGCCCGTCCTCGCTCCCGCCAGATCCACCACACCTCCCGCACCGCCCGACCCGCTCGCGATTCCCTTCTTCGGAAGATCGCTCACCGAATATGCCGCGTCCTTCGCGCTCGATCCTGCGACGCTGCGCGGCCGCGACGTGCTCGATGTCGCCTCCGGCCCCGCCTCGTTCGTGGCGGAGGCCTGCGCCCGCCGGATCAACGCCGTCGGCGTGGATCCGCTCTACAGCGCCGCGCCCGCCGAACTGGCGGGGCACGTGCAGCTCGATTATGCGCGTCTGTTCGCGCAGATGCGCGCACGGTCGTCGATCTACCGGCTCAAGGCGGCCGGCTATCGCTCGCTCGCCGACGCCGAGGCGGACCGGCACGGCGCAGCGCAGCGTTTTCTCGAGGACTACGCGGTGCACTGCCTGCATGGCCGGTATGTCGGCGGCGTGCTCCCGCGGCTGCCATTCTTCGATGCCACTTTCGACTTGGTGCTGTGCGGTCAGCTGCTGTTCGTGTCGGAGCGGTTCGACTTCGACTGGCATGTCGCGGCGTGCCGGGAACTCGTGCGCGTCTCCGCGGGTGAGGTCCGGATTAATCCCGTTTGCGGCGGCGATGGCCGGCCGTACCCGGGGATCGCCCGGTTGCGGCGGGAACTCAAGGCGGCCGGCGTGGCCAGCGAACTCGTCGCCGTCGACTACGAGTTCATCGTCGGTGGCGGCGCGATGCTCGTGCTGCGGAGGAGCGCGTCATGAGCGCAACGCCGCTCGTCCGCACTCCGGAGCCGCCGTATTACGCGGTGATTTTTTCGTCGCGACGCACCGCGGGTGATCGCGGTTATGCGGAGATGTCCGCCCGCATGGTCGACCTCGGATCCCGTTACGAGGGTTTCCTCGGCATTGAAAGCGCGCGTGGTGCCGACGGCGTGGGAATCACAGTGAGCTACTGGCGCGACGAAGCGGCCCTGCTCGCGTGGAAACGCGATGAGGCGCATCGACACGCCCAGCGCGCCGGACGCGACACGTGGTACGAGGAATACGAGGTCCGCGTCGCTCGCGTGGAGCGGGCCTATGGATCGTCGGGGACGAGTCACGCCCCTCCACCCAAGTCTTAGGGGCGCGCTTCGTGCGCGCCCGCAAGTCATGCCGGCGCCGGTTCAACTATTTGAGGCTCGCGTAGTGGTCTGAGCCATTTTGCCCGTCCAGACCTCCCGCTACTCACACAGCGGGCCACGACTGAAATGTGGCCCTGCCCGTGAGGGCAGGGATTCAAAACGTACTGTTAGTCTGATCGGCGAGACTCAACAAGCGGCCCTGGGGCTGTGCCGGTGACTTGCGCCGGCGGAGGCGTCCCCGTTGATTGGGTGAATGTCCGGCCCGGTTTTTCCCCAGCACATCATCGCGCGGAAGCGCGACGGCGGAACGCTGAGTGACGCGGAGATCGCTTCGTTCGTGCGCGGCGCGACGGACGGCTCCTGGGCGGACTACCAGCTCAGTGCGATGCTGATGGCGATTTTCCTGCGGGGCATGACACCGCCGGAAACCGCCGCGTTGACGAAGGCGATGATGCACTCGGGTGTCGTGGCCCGGCTGGACAACGTGAAGCTGCCACGCGCGGACAAACATTCAACTGGTGGAGTGGGCGACAAGGTCTCGCTGCATCTCGCACCGATGGCCGCGGCCTGCGGTGTGGCGGTTCCGATGATCAGCGGACGTGGACTTGGTCACAGCGGCGGCACGCTCGACAAGCTGGAAGCCATTGCGGGCTTCCGGGTGAATCTCACCCTCGACGAGTATCGGACGCAGGTGGAGAAAATCGGGCTCTGCTTGATTGGGCAGACGGCGCAGCTCGCGCCTGCGGACCGTAAACTCTACTCCCTCCGTGATGTCACCGCGACGGTGGAGTGCATTCCGCTCATCTGTGCGAGCATCCTGTCGAAGAAGCTGGCGGAGGGCACGCAGGTGCTGGTGGGCGATGTGAAATTCGGCCGCGGCGCCTTCATGAAGGAGAAGGCGAAGGCGAGGGAACTCGCGCAGGCGCTCGTCGCCGTTGCGACTGCGGCCGGCATGCCGATGCGCGCAGTCTTGACGGCCATGGACGAGCCGCTGGGCCGCGCGGTGGGCAACGCACTTGAGGTCGCCGAATCGATCGATTGCCTGCGCGGTCGCGGTCCGGCGGACACGATGGCAGTGACCTATGCGCTCGGGGAACAGATGCTGATTCTCGCCGGGGTTGCCGCGACGAGCGCGGACGCCCGCCGACGCCTGGAGCAAAGTATTTCCAGCGGAGCCGCGTGGGCGAAGTTTCGCGAAATGGTGGTCGCTCAGCACGGGGATCCGCGGGTGACAGACGATCCCTCGCTCCTGCCGCAAGCGCCGGTGAAGCGACCGCTGCCGGCCCCGCGATCCGGATTCATCACGGATGTCGATGCGATGGGCGTGGCGCTGGCCGCACTGTCACTTGGCGCCGGCCGGGCTCGCGCCGAGGACCAAGTCGATCCGGCCGTGGGCGTGGCCGGTCTCGTGAAGATCGGCGAACCGATCCGGGCCGGAGATCCGTTGTGCGTGATTCATGCCCGCACCGAGGAGGCAGCGCGGGAGGCGGCGGAACGTTTGCTCGCGGCGATTCAGGTCGGCGATGTCCCGCCTGCTCCAGTGGAACTCGTCGGCGAAGTGATCGGGGCCTGAAGGACCTCAGTCCTTTTCCATCTCGGCCAGCTTCGTGGCCGCATCTTCCCATTCCGCGGTCGCGGCCGTGATCTGGTCCACGATCGTGCTGAGCTCGCGATTGAGGTGATGAAACTTGCCCTTGTCCGAGTAAGTCTCCGGCGCCTCGAGCGCGCTGGTGATGTCGGACTGCTTGGACTCGAGTTCGGCCACCTTCTTTTCGAGCTGTCCCACGTGCTCGCGGAATTTCCGAATCTCGTTCGGGCTGGCCTTCTTCACCGGCGCGACCGGCGTCGCGGGGCGCTTCACGGCCGCGGTCTTGTCCTGCTTCGGCCGGCCGTCGCCGAGCGTCGCGGTGAGCGCGGCGCGGGCGTCACCCGCCTTGGACTTCTCGAGGTAGTAGTCGTAGTT
Source organism: Opitutia bacterium (assembly GCA_947472765.1). GTDB lineage: Bacteria > Verrucomicrobiota > Verrucomicrobiia > Opitutales > Opitutaceae > ER46. Next base: position 22,168 of record CANJCM010000015.1, on the reverse strand, counting down.
GCCGGCGTACGGCGTGAGGCGGCCGCTGTGCACATGGAGCACGTTCGCATCGAGCTCGCGGATGAAGTGCACGTCGTGGGAGATGAAGATCAGCGTGCCTTCATAGGCCTTGAGCGCGCCGATCAGCGAATCGATCGACTGAATGTCGAGATGGGTCGTCGGCTCGTCCATCAGCAGCAGGTTGGGCGGCTTGACGAGAATGCGGGCGAGGGCGAGGCGTGACTTTTCGCCACCGGAGAGCACGGAGACCGGCTTGTGCACGTCGTCCTTGCGGAAGAGAAACGCGCCGAGAATCGCGCGGGCCTGCTGCTCCGTGAGCTGGTTCTCATTCGTGCGGAGCTCCATCACGTTCTCGAACACCGTCGCGTTGGCGTGCAGGTTATCGAGGCGGTTTTGGGCGAAGTAACCCGGCACCACATTGCTGCCGAGGTCCATCGTGCCGCCCTGGATCGGGATGACGCCGGCCAGAATCTTCAGCAGGGTGGATTTGCCCGCGCCGTTCGGTCCGACCAGCACGAGCCGCTGGCCGCGCTCGGCGGTGAAGTTCAGATCGCGGTAGACGACGTGGTCACCATACGACTGCTGCACGTGCTCGAGTTCGATGACCTTGAGCCCGGAGCGCGGCGGCTGGGGAAACTTGAAATTGATCCGCTTGAGCTCCTCGGTCGGCTCCTCGACGGCGACTTCCTGGAGCCGCTCGATCTGCTTTTCCTTGGACTTGGCGCGCGAGGCCATCGAGGCCTTGGCGCCGAAGCGATCGACGAACTTCTGAAGGTGGGCGATCTCGCGCTGCTGGTTCTTGAACGCGGCCGCCTGCTGTGATTTCCGCGCCTCTTTTTCGGCGAGGAAGTTGTCGTAGTTGCCGTGGTAGTAGTGGAGCCGGCCGGAGCGCAGCTCGAGCATCCCGGTGCAGAGAGCGTTGAGGAAGGCGCGATCGTGGGAAATGACCACGAGTCCGCCCGGGTAGCGCGTCAGGTAATCCTGGAACCAGAGCAGGGCCTCGAGATCGAGATGGTTGGTCGGCTCGTCGAGCAGCAGCAGGGCCGGTTCGGCGACCAGCAGCCGCGCGAGATGGGCGCGCATGACCCAGCCGCCGGAAAACGTTTTGGCGAGCTTGTCGGCGTCGCCCTCCTTGAAGCCGAGTCCGGCGAGGATCTTCTTCGCGCGTGGCTCCAGGGTGTAGTCGATGTCGTAGTTGTCCTCGTCCGGCTCGAGCTTCTTCCCGCTCGTCGCGATGTGGAGGATCGTTTCGTCGCCCGCTGGCGCGCTTTCCTGCGGCAGGAAGCCGAAGTCCGCGCCGCGTTCCCACTCGATCGTGCCGTTGTCGGGCTTTTCCTCGCCGAGGATCAGGTTGAACAGCGTGGACTTCCCGGCGCCGTTCGGTCCGACGAGACCCAGGCGATCGGTGCGCGCAATAAACAGCGACACCTCGGCGAAGAGTTCGCGCGTGCCATAGGACTTGGAGATATCGGCGATGGTGAGCATCGGAACCGGACAGCACACCGAAGGCCGCGCACCGCGTCAATCGCGGGCTGAGCCTCAACGAGCCAGGGTCAAAGCCACGCACCCGCTGACGGCGATGATGCCGCCCGCAATGGAACGCCGGGACGGCCGGTCGCCTTCCAGCCACCAGGCGATCGGAATGGCGAGGAGCGGTGCGGTGGCCGCGATCGGCAGCACAATCCCGCCGGGCGTGGTCGCCAGTGCCCATTGATAGGAGCCGACGCCCAGGACCGGGCCGGACAAACCGTTGGCCAGCAGCCACGCGCGGGACGGACGCTTTTCGCCGGGCAGCGGCGAAGGCCCGGTCGGAAGCTGGCGCAGCAGCCGGGCGCCGATGAACCAGACGGCGGTGAAAACGAGTCCGGCGAGGATGCGCTGGTAGGCGGCGGTGAGCCCGAAGATGGCGTTTGAAACCGATTCACCGGCCGCGGCGGCGACCATTCCGCCCTTGCGGCTGACCACTGCGCCGAAGCCCTGGCCGCAGGCGGCGATAAAACCGAAGACGAAACCGATCGGCCGCACGCGGACGCGGGGCGGGCTCGCCTTTCCCGGCATGATCGCGACGGCCACGCCGCCGAGAATCAGCAGGCCCCACAGCACTTGCGCCGAGGTCAGCCGGGTGCCGAGCCACAGCCATTCCGCAAGGGCGGCGAGCGGGGCGGCGAGGCATTGCATGACAAGGACGGTCAGGCGTGAGCCGAGCAACGGCAGGGCCGCGAACACGCCCAAGTCACCCAGGCCCATGCCGATTACCCCGCTGAGCACAAACCAGCCGAGACTCGCGCTCGAAAAACCGTGGCCGACCGTGTGGGCAAAAAGTCCCAGCACGATGGTGGCGACGGCGAGCCGGCCCAGATTGGCCAATACGGGGCCGTTCGCCCGCAGGCTGTTGCTCGCACAGGTCCCGTTGAGGGCGAAAAAAAAGGCGGCGAGGAACGCGGCGAACATTGCCCGCATTCGCCGTCAATTGGGCCCCGGGAGCAAGGCGCATGTGGCGCGCGCCGGGCGCAATGGGATCGCGTTTTTCCGTCGGATTGATCGCCCCCGCGGCCACGGCACTTTGCCCGGCGGCATCCGGGTTACGCCCGAAATACGCGTTTGTAATCCAATAGATAACATAAACTAGCGTGCGGAAAGGCGACCGCCGGTTCGCATTCTCGTCCCTCGAGCATTTTGTGCTTCGTAGTGTCCGGCCTATCCCTCAACTTTGCGTGATCATGAAAGCGAAACGGCGCTCGAATCGACCGGAAGACATCAACGCCGCGCTCGCCCGCCGCAAGGGATCGGTCTCGAAATTCATCGCGCAGAATTTCCGTCACTTCAATGCGGCCGCCTTGCTCGATGCCGCGAAGGGCTACGAAACCCACCTGGCGCAGGGCGGCAAGATGCTCGTGACCCTCGCCGGCGCGATGTCGACGGCCGAACTGGGCATCTCGCTGGCCGAGATGATTCGCCGCGACAAGGTCCATGCGATCGTCTGCACCGGGGCGAACCTCGAGGAGGATATCTTCAATCTCGTGGCCCACGATTACTACGAGCGTGTGCCGCACTACCGTCACCTCGGCACGGCGGATGAAAAGGCGCTGCTCGATCGGCACATGAACCGGGTGACCGACACCTGCATCCCCGAGATGGAAGCCATGCGCCGGATCGAGAAGGCGGTCTTGAAGGAGTGGATCGCCGCCGACCGCGCGGGTGAGCGCTATTTTCCGCACGAGTTCATGTACAAGCTGCTGCGGAGCGGCGCGCTGAAGAAGAGTTACCAGATCGATCCCAAGAACTCCTGGCTGATCGCGGCCTGTGAGAAAAACCTGCCGATCATCGTGCCTGGCTGGGAAGACGCGACGCTCGGTAACATGTACGCTGCCGCCGTGATTCGCGGGGACGTGAAGAACGTCCACACGGTGCGGACCGGCATCGAGTACATGACCTGGCTCGCGGCCTATTACACGAAGCAGGCGAAGCTGCTCCCGCATGGCGAGGGCTCGATCGGGTTTTTCCAAATCGGTGGCGGCATCGCGGGCGATTTCCCGATCTGCGTCGTTCCGATGCTGCACCAGGACCTCGAACGCACCGGCGTGCCGCTGTGGGGCTACTTCTGCCAGATCAGCGACTCGACGACGAGTTACGGCAGCTATTCGGGCGCGGTACCCAACGAGAAAATCACCTGGGGTAAACTCGCTCCGTCCACGCCGAAGTTCATTGTCGAAAGTGACGCGACGATTTGTGCCCCGTTGATCTTCGCCTGGGTCCTCGGACAATAATTACCTCAACCCGATTCTGACCGGCATCCGCGCGGGGCAGGGTAGCCGGTCAGACCGCTGCCCACCGGATTTTCACGCGGTCGCCCGCTCTCACCTTTTCCCAATGCCCAACGCTCTTGCCCGCGAAAAGTCGCCCTACCTGCTGCAGCACGCGGACAATCCGGTCGACTGGCTGCCGTGGGGCGAAGTGGCGTTCGCCCGGGCCCGGACGGAGAACAAGCCGATCTTCCTGAGTATCGGGTATTCGACGTGTCACTGGTGTCACGTCATGGCCCACGAGTCGTTCGAGAACGACGCCATCGCCGCGATTCTCAACGAGCACTTCATCCCGGTGAAGGTCGACCGCGAGGAGCGGCCCGACGTCGACAAGGTGTACATGGCGTATGTCCAGGCCATGACCGGCCATGGTGGCTGGCCGCTCAGCGCGTGGCTGACTCCCGACCTGAAGCCGTTCTACGGCGGCACGTATTATCCGCCGGAGGACCGGCATGGGCGTCCGGGTTTTCCCAGCCTGTTGCAGGCGATCACGAAGGGCTGGAAGACGGATCCCGCCAAGCTGATTAACGAGGCCGATCGCGTGCTGGCCGCGCTTCGCGAACATCATGCCGGAAATCGCGGCGGCCGGCCGGAGGGGGAATCCCCGCTGCCCGCCGACGTCTCACTGCTGGAGGCGGCGAGCAACGCACTGAGCAAAGGCTTCGAATATTTCTACGAGGCGTTCGACGCGACGAATGGCGGTTTCGGTGGCGCGCCGAAGTTTCCCCGGGCTTCGAATCTCACGTTCCTGTTTCGTGTCGCGGCGCTGCAGGGACCGACGAGCGAGGTCGGCTCCGAGGCCATCCGGCTGGCGACGGCGACGCTCCGCGCGATGGCGCGTGGTGGGATCCACGATCACGTGGGCGGCGGCTATCATCGCTACTCCGTCGATGAGGCCTGGTTCGTGCCTCACTTCGAGAAGATGCTCTACGACCAGGCGCAGATCGCCGCGAACTGCGTCGAGGCGCGGCAGGCGACCGGCGACGAGCGTTTCGCGTGGATGGCTCGCGACATCTTCGAATACGTCCTGCGGGATCTGCGCGCCCCGGGCGGCGGCTTCTATACGGCCGAGGATGCGGACTCGCCGGTGCCCGGCGGCACGGTGCACGAGCACGCCGAGGGTGCCTTTTACGTTTGGACCAAAGCGGAGCTCGCCCAGGCCGCCGGGGTGGACGCGGATTTTCTCGCGCGCCATTTCGGCGTCGAGGACAACGGCAATGTTCCGGAGCGGCTCGATCCTCAGGGGGAGTTGAAGGGGCGTAACATTCTCGTCCAACGCCATGGTCTGGCTGAGACCGCCCGCGAATGTAACCTGACCGCCGAGGTGGCCAATGATCGCCTCCTCGCGGGCCTGGCCACGCTGCGCCGGGTGCGCGGCGCCCGCCCGCGTCCACTGCTCGACGACAAGATTCTCGCGGCCAACAACGGCCTGATGATTTCCGCGCTGGCTCGCGCCCACCAGGTGATCGAGCGACCGGACCTGGTCGACGGCGCCGGGGCGGCGCCGGAATACCTGACGGCGGCGATTCGCGCGGCGGAATTTCTCCAGCGCGAACTCTTCGAGGCCGGGACGGGATTGCTTTACCGGACCTGGCGCGGCGGCCGCGGCACGACCGAGGGCTTTGCCGAGGATTACGCGTTCGTGATTCAGGGCCTGCTTGATCTCTACGAGGCGTCGTTCGAGCTGCGCTGGCTGCAGTGGGCCGTGCGCCTGCAGGCGAAGATGGACGAACTTTTTGCCGATGGAGATCGGGGCGGGTATTTCAACTCGGCCGCGAACGATCCGAGCATTCTGCTGCGGCTGAAGGACGACTACGATGGAGCTGAGCCGGCGCCGAGCAGCGTGGCGGCGTTGAATCTGTTTCGTCTCGGCGCGGTGTTCGATGCCCCGAAGGGCGGCGAGGGTTATCGCGAACGCGGGCGCCGGTGTCTCGACGCCTTCCGTGGGCAATGGCTGAATGCACCGCAGGCCATGCCACAGATGCTCTGCGCGCTGGAGTTGGCGCTCGATGCGCCCCGGCACGTCTTGCTGGCGGGAAATCCCGCGGCCAGGGAATTCCGCGCGCTGGCGGCGGCGTTGACCGGGAAGATCGGGCCGCGACGAGTCGTCCTGGGGCTCACGGATGCCGAAAGTCGCGCCTGGCTGGCGGAGCGGGCGCCCTGGCTGCGGGACATGCCGCTGCCGGACGCCGGTGCCGTGGCCTACGTTTGCGAGGAATTCACCTGCCGCCTGCCGGTCACCGAACCGGAGGCGCTGCGTCAGGCGCTCGAATAGCCGATTTCGGCACATCGTGGTGCTTTCTGCATTGCCGGCCGCGTTAGGCCTGAAATCACTTACCGCGAGATGAGAATTCTCGCCGTCGAAGACGATGCTGTGTCTCGCGCCGTGTTGCGGCAGGCGCTCCGGCGTCTCGGCCACGAGACCATCGAGGCCGGCGATGGCGAGGCGGCTTGGGAGGCGCTGCAGGCCGAGTCCTTTCGCGTCGTGGTCAGCGACTGGATGATGCCGAATGTGGACGGCCTCGAACTGTGCCGCCGGATCCGGCAGCGCTCCGACGCTGAGTACATCTATTTCATCCTCCTCACGAGTCGCGACGCGACTGAACAAAACCAGCGCGAGGCGGCGGATGCAGGCGTCGATGACTTCCTGACGAAGCCGCTCGATCTGCCGGAGCTGTGGACGCGGTTGCGCGTCGCCGAGCGCATCCTGAAGTACACCACGCAGGTCCGGCAGCTCGAGGAGATGTTGCCGATCTGCTCGTACTGCAAAAAAATCCGCGACGACCAAAACTACTGGCAGCAGATCGAGGGTTATATCAGCGAGCGGACGGGCAGCGATTTCAGTCACTCGGTCTGCCCCGATTGCTATCAGCGCGTGCTCGTTCCCGAGCTCGAGAAGCTGAAAGCAGCTCATCCCGTCGTGACGAAGGTCCCGTTTTCCGGTGAACGACAGCCTTAGACCACTCGAGGAGAAGATTGCCTATCTCGAGCGGCACGTGACCGAGCAGGACAAGGCGATGTTGGAATTCAGCGAGGAACTGACACGTCTGCGTCGGGAGATCCTCGTGTTGCGCGGCCGGCTGGACGCCGATGCCGCGCCGGGGGCGGGAGGCGGGGAGATGCGCGACGAGCGGCCCCCGCATTACTGAGCGTCGGGCTTCTCCCTGAGTCGGGTGGTTACTTCAGCTCGCGCACCTTGATGCTGCGGAAGTGAACGGCGTTGCCGTGCTCCTGGAGCAGCACGCGGCCTTTTTTCGCCAGGCCGAAGTTGGGAAGGACGCTGTACTTGCTCTGGGCGACCAGCGCCCGGAATTCCGGGCTGAAGCGGTTGTAGTCAACCACCTTGATGCCATTGAGCCAGTGTTCGACGTGACCGTCCGCTTGCACCACGACCCGCGCGTGCTGCCATTCGTTGACCCGCGGCAGGATGGCCAGTCCACCAGGCAGCTTCTTTTTCGTGATGAGGTCGTAAAGCGACCCGATGGTCCGGTTGCCATCCTTGCCCTTCTTGGCGTCGGGATGCAGTTCGTCGTCGAGGATCTGGAACTCGAGTCCGACCGCCGAGCCACCACCGTTGGAACTGATCGGTTTGATGCTCTCGTCGACGAAGTACTTGAACCCGCTGTTGCCGCCCGGCGGGACCTTGAAATCGAGCTGGAACTCGAACGCAGAATATTCCGCGTCAGAGATGATGTCGCCGGCTCCCTTCGACTCCGCCCCGCCCGTATCGGGCAGCACGATTTCCCCGTCCTTCATGGTCCAGCCTTCGCTGGGGAAAGTTGTCTTGTAGGCGCCGTGCCAGCCCTTGCCGGTCTTTCCGTCCCACGCGAGACTCCAGCCCTGGGCTTTTTCGGCGGCGCTCACGTCATTCGGGATCGCGTTGCGGATGTAGATCGACGTCGCGGGAGAAGGGGTGAGGTCGGTGGTCTGGATGCGGATGTTGCGCCACATCGTGCGATGGCCGACCTGGTCGGGCTGCTGGATCGCGTGAACCTGAAGCGCGATGAAGCCGCGAGGCGTCATGTTGTCGATGACGTGGGCGACTGGCTGTCCGTTGACCCAGGTACGGAGAGAATTGCCGATCGCCTCGATCCGAATGCGATTCCATTCGCCGTACTGATAGAGTTTCTGGCCTGCCGGATTCAGCGTGCCCGGGTAAAGCCAGCCGCGACGGGCCTCATCGTAGATGCCGCCCGTCCAGGCGCGGTCAGACGGATCGATTTCGAACTGGTAGCCATGGACCCGACCCGCGTTGAACTCGGGCTTGCTCTCGCTGCGGAACTGGACGCCGCCGTTGCTCTTGCCCTCCTGCTTGATCTCCATCTCGAGAATGAAGTCACCGTAGGTTTTTTCGGTGGCGAGGAAGCTGTTCGGCGAGCCGGTGATCGCGGAGCCGGCGATGGCGCCGTCGACGATCGCGTAGGGGGCCTTGCCGTTGAGGAGCTTCCAGCCGTTCAGGTCCTTGCCATTGAAGAGTGACTCCCACGGGCCGGCATGAAGCGCGGTGGCGAGGCACGAGAAAATCAGAACGAGGGATCGAAGCGGGGTGGAGTTCATGGATCGAGGGGGGATGGGGTGGTCGAAGTGAGGACCGGGGCGGCGTTGCGGTCAACGGTGCGCGAGGCCACTGAGTGCGGCGGCGGCGCCGGCTCATTTAGACTCGTCGATCAGACTGACAGTAAGTTTCCGAATCCCTGCCCTCACGGGCAGGGCCACGTTTCAGCCGTGGCCCGCTGCGTGAGCAGCGGGAGGATTGGTCGGCCAAAATGCGTCAGCCTATTGCACGAGCCTCGATAGGTCGCGGAAAAGACCGAGGGTCGGTCTCGCCACGTGCTAGAACGCAGCGGTGACTTCCTGCTGATGGCCCGGATCCAGCTGCTGGCTGCCGAGCGCCGAGCACTCAATGTCGTCGTTCTTATACAGCTTAAACTGCAAGGGCGCGGTTGCGTCGTTGGTTTCCCAACGCCACTTCCCGATCGAGACAAACTGCAGCGGCACGCCCTTGTCCCAGCTCAACCCCGGGCCATCGCCGCGGATGAAGAGCCGGTTGCCAATGCCGATATAAGCGGTGACGAGCAGTCGCGTCGCGCCGTCCGAGGTGAGGACGCGTTCCGTGACGCCGGGCTGAAAGCCTTCGAGCGTCCCGGTCTCCCCGGCCGGGCTCTCCTCAATCGGTAGCGTCGGCTCCTCTGGCTCGACCTTCCTGGGGGCGCGTTTGCGCGGCGGCTTGGGCACAGGTGCGACCTCGGGTGAGGCTTCGCTCGCCACGGCGGTGGTCGGCGCGGGCCCTTCTTCGGGGGCGGACACCGGTGCAGGAGCTTCCGCCGGATTCGGCTCCGCGGCATTGGCCGGGATGCTGACGATCGGTTCTGGTGCCGCCGCGGTGAGGGCGGGCGCTGGCTCCGGGGTCGGCGAAGGGGCGGCAACGACAGGCGTTTCTGCCGGCGCCGTTGGAGCAGGCGTGGGTTCTGGCGTGGGCTCTGGCAGGGGCACCGGCACGGCGGGAACAGCAGGCGCAGCCTCGGTCTTGCGCGCCAGTCGCGCGGCTTCGATCGCGGCGGCGGCACGCGCGTCGATTTCTTCCAGGGCCGCGCGGCGCGCGGCCTCGACCGACTTCGTGGCTTGCACGACGGCGTCGGAGAAAATTCGGGCGGCCTCGGTCCGGGCCTGGCCGAGGGCCTGCTCGGCGGCGGCCTGGGCCTTGCCGATCGCGCTGGTCGTGCCGAATGAGATCTTGGCAAGCGCGTCCTGCGCGGCGGCGAGGTGCTGCTGCGTCGCCGTCTCGAGCTTGGCCCATTCCACGGTCGACTTCGTGATCTTCGTCGCGATCGACTCCAGCCGCTCGCTATCGGAGGCGCGCAGCGTCTCGAGCTCCTTCTCGAGTTCCTCCTTCTCGGCGTCGGACACCGCGCTGATCTGGGCCTGCAATTCAGCGACCTTGTCCTGCAGCTTGTGCGGGAGTTGCTCGGCGTGGCGGAGATTCTTCTGCGCGATTTCGACGATTTCGTGGAAGCCGTTCGTGGCGATGCTGATTTGCTCGGCGGACGACTGCAGCGTGCGGGCCATGGCCTCGAGCTCGCGCTGGCGATCATCGAGCACCTCGTTTTTCTGCCGCTCGAAGCGGGCGATCAGCGGGACAAGCGCAATCAGCGCGCCGCCAAAGACGCAGGAGAAAACCGCAATGACCACGCCGTTGGAAAGCGGCCGCGGGCTGTTCATCGCGATGAATCCGGCCGTGGCCGTGAGCACGGCGTCGCTCAGGAAGAAGATCCACAGGGGAAGCTTCGGGCTCGAGTCAGGGGAATTCATGGAGGAGCGGGGCCGTCCCGCCGGATCCTGATGCCGAGGGAGGCAGGGACTCGCGGGCGGCGAAAAGTTTGTGCGACCCCGGCGGACCGGGCTCAAGGTTTTTGCAGCCCCGGTTCCAAATCATGGTGGTTCGAGGTGGTGTTCGGGATTGTGCGCGAACGCGGCCGCGTCATGGTCAGGGCAGCGCCATGAACTATCCTGAATTCCTGCGGATTGAGCGCGAAGGCCGCGATGGCTCCCGGCATTATGTGGTGCACACCCATGATCCGAAGTTCTCGCTCGAGCTGGAACCGGACGGTGCAGCCCCGGATCGCATCGGCCGCGGCGTGATCCGGCGGTTGCGGGTGCCGAATTCCTGGGCGGGCGATTACACGAAGTACGCGAAGTACATGAACGTTGCGCAGGAGTTCTTCGCTTCGTCCTTTCGCGAGCCCGAGGCTCCGGGGCGTTTACCGCGCTAGAGCCGGCCGGCAAGACACACCTGGCGTGCACGAGGTCCGCCCCTCCGAAAAGCGGGATTAGGCCGTGGTTTGTGGCCCGTCCGCCCGCCTCAGAGCCGGCGCCAGGTCATGGCGCACAGTGACAGCAGGAGGCCGATCCTCACCGCGCCCTCAAAGGTGAGGATGACGAGGATCCACTTCAGGTTGCTGCCCCGGCGAAAGGCGTAACCGAGCACGGAGACCAAGAGCAGGCCGACGGCGTAGGCGCGGCCGTACCTAACGGTGAGAAGGAGCATCATCCAAATCCAGTACGCAATGAGGGTGCTGCTCCAGAAGAACGCGGTGACTTCGCTGATGCCGAGGCCACGGGGATCCGAGCCGCGCGCGATCTGCTTGATTCCGAGATAGCGTTCGCCGAGCACGAGCTGCCAGACCTCAAAAATCAAAAACAGCGGGGCGAGCAGAAAGAGCGTCGTCACGTCGAAAGCAGAGTCGGCCGCGAAGAACTTGGCAACGAAGAGTGCCCTGGCCGGCCTATGGAGCCGCGGGCCGTCGCACCAATCGCAGCAGGTGGCGGCCGGGCAGACTCGCCATCAGAATATCGCCGGTCTGCGGTTGCACCGCGAACGTGACCACGCCGGGTACGCTGGCGATTTGCTGCACGCGGTCCCGGCCGACCGGACGACTGCCATCCGGCCGCAGCGCCCAGATTTTTCCGGACGCGAAATCGGCGAAGAGGTAGTGACCGACGAGTTCAGGATGCCGGGTGCCGCGATAGACCAGGCCCCCGGTTACAGAAACGCCCTCGGATCGCGGGTAGGTCCAGATCGGTTCGGAGAACGCCACGCCGGCGGGTGCTTTTCCGCGGAACGCCAGCGGGCCCTCGCGGTAGTTCCAGCCGTAGTTGCCACCCCGTTCGATCACATCGATTTCCTCGTAGAGATTTTGGCCGACGTCGCCGCACCAGAGTTGTCCCGTCTCGGGGTCGAAGGACATCCGCCACGGATTGCGCAGGCCCGTCCCCCAGAATTCGGTCCGCACCGCCTTCGGGTTCACGGCGGCTCCATTGAAGGTGCGGGCGCCCACGAACGGATTGTCGGCCGGGACGGCGTACGTTCCCGGGCGGACGGCGTCGTGAGGATTCGGAGTCAGGCTGCCCGGCTTGAGGTCGACATCGAGGCGGAGAATTCCGGCGAAGAAATCGCGATCGATCCGCTGGCTGTTGGCGTATGAATCGTTCGCCGCGCCTTCATCGCCCAGCGACAGGTAGAGGTAGCCGTCCGGTCCGAAGACCAGCTGGCCGCCGTTGTGATTCGAGGCCTCGTCGGGTTGCGCGAGTAGAATTTGCTCGGAGTCGGGATCCGCGCGGCGGGAGTCGGTGGGTGAAATCTCAAAACTTGCGAGCCGATCCTCCCGCTTGGAACGCAGGAAGCCGCCATCGGTATGCGTGTACCAGACGAAGAAGCGGCGGTTGCGCTTCCAGTCCGGGTGAAACGCGAGCGCCAGCAGGCCCTGTTCGCCTCCCGAGTCACCCACCTGGCGACGGAGATCGAGAAACTCCACCGCCGGTGCGGACGGCTGGCGGAGATCGAGGACCAGAATGCGGCCGGCTTTCTCCACGACGAACAGGTGCGTGTCGTCCCCGGGGGCCGCGACGATGGCCACGGCCTCCCGGACCTCGGCGCCGGGAAACGCGATCTCGGCGCCGTACGGCAAAGGTGCCGTGGCCGCGCGGAGCCCCGCGGCGAGCGCGACGGCAAGAATCGCCATCCAGCGAGCTGCCAGCGGTGCGCGCACCGGGGGCGGCTTACTTCCTGGCGAGCGCCTCGGCGATCGCCGCGTCGAGCGCGGGACCGCGCAGATCGCGGGCAATGATGCGGCCTTCACCGTCGAGCAGGAAAGTGGCCGGGATGCTCTGGATGCTATACCGGACGGCGAGTTTGTTGGCCCAGTATTTGCCGTCGTAGTATTGTGCCCACGGCATCTCATGCTCGGCGGTGAAGGCCTTCAATTTCTCGAGCGAGTCCGGTCGATCGAGGGAGATGCCGATGATGTCGAAGCCTTGGGCGTGGTACTTCTTGTAGGCGGCCACGACGTTCGGCAGTTCGGCGAGGCAGGGCCCACACCACGTGGCCCAGAAGTCGAGCAGGACAACCTTGCCCTTGTAGCCGGCGATCGTGAGCGGCTTGCCCTCGAGATCCGTCTCCGCGAAGTCCGGGAAGGTCTTGCCGACCGCGTAGAGCTTCCTGGCTTCCAGACCGGCGACGACTTGGGTGACGCGCTCGGCGAATGGGGTGCCGGCGAAATCCGTCTTCAGCTTCTGCAGCAGCACGAGGCCCTGATCGATGTCACCGAACACCTCGGTGTAGAGCGTGGCCTTCATGTAGAGCATCTGCGCGACGATGTCGGTCTTCTCGCCGTCATGGGCAGCGAGCATGGCGTCGAACTTCTGCAGTTCAGGCGCGAGCGCCACGGCGGTGCGGGCCCCGGCCTTGAGCTTGACCTGGATCTCCTGGACCAGCGCACCCAGCTCGGCCTTCGGATCTACGGCGGCGAATGCGGAGGTGGCGAGAGCGAGGAGGACCGCCGCGAAAGCGGTCAGGCGAAAAGTTTTCATGGGGAGAAATTTGGAGCCGCCATAGATAGCCCAATTGGCCGGGAAAAGAAGCCCAGAGCGGCGAAATATCACACCCTCTCCGCGCGGCGAATCACACCGGCCAGGCCACTTCCCCGCCGCCAAAGCGCGTCCCCGGCGGAAAGTGCAGATCGAACCGGTCGGCCAGCAGCGCGAGAAGCGCGTCCGCCGAAGCGATCTCCTGCTTCTCCATCGTACCGTCGTTCCGCCGGATCGTAAACTCACGGTTGAGCACCCCGTACCGGCAGCCGGGGCCGGCGCGGGTGACGACGAGCTTCGAGCGGAAATGGGCCTTTGGGTGGGTGCAGCTGAACCAATTGCCCATCTCGAAATCGAACGGCGCCGGCTCCTCCGATGTGAACTCGTAGACGTCCGCCCAGCCGTCGGACCCGAGAAGCTGGTGCACCAGTTTTCCGCCGCGGGAAAGCAACCTCCGCGGCTCATGCGGCGTGGCTTGCTCCCCGGCCGAATCGAGCGCCAGGGGGGCGGTCGAACCCACGCCGCCAAAGCCGACGTCCACCAGCCAGGGCCGCCCGCCGCACTCCACGCGCAGGATCATGTGCGTGAGCGGCGTCCGGTAGTCGGCCGGCGCCTGCCAGCGCACGCGGGCCAGCAGCGGGGTGACTGGGAATCCGAGCGATCGAAGCACCGCCCCGAAGAGCGTGTTGTGCTCGAAACAGTAGCCGCCCCGGCGATCGTGGATGAGTTTCCGTTCGATCGCCCGAAGTTCGATGTCGATCGGCCGGCCCAGCAGCACGTCGAGATTCTCGAACGGAATCGCCGAGACGTGTCGATGGTGGAGTGCCCGCAACGTCCCGAGGTCCGGCGTGCGTTCGCCGGCAAAGCCGACACGGCGGAAATAGCCTTCGAGGTCGAGCGCAGACATCGCCGCCGAGTCTCGCCGGGGCGATCCCCGTGGCAAGACCCGGCTGCGTCAGCACTCAGCCCTTCTGCAGTTGGTGCGGCGCCACATCCGCATCGCGCGGGTTAATCGGAATGCGCATGCCGTAGAAGCTGCGGTACACAAAGACGAGGGCGACCAGGAAGATTACGCCCCCGACCAAATGCTTGGCGAAGGGATCCATCTTCACCGCGATTTCGACCGCGAGCAGGCCGAACAGAGTGGTGAACTTGATCACGGGATTGAGCGAGACCGAGGAGGTGTCCTTGAAGGGGTCGCCGACGGTGTCCCCGACGACGGTGGCAGCGTGCAGCGGGGTGTTCTTCATCTTCAGCTCCACTTCGACGATCTTCTTCGCGTTGTCCCACGCGCCGCCGGCGTTCGCCATGAAGAGCGCCTGAAAAAGCCCGAAGAACGCCATCCCGATCAGGTAGCCGATGAAGAAGAACGGATCGAAGAATGCGAGCGAGAGGGCGAAGCAGAAGATGACGATGAAGATGTTCACCATGCCCTTCTGCGCGTACTGCGTGCAGATACGCACCACCTCCTTCGAGGCCGCGGTGCTCGCCGTCGCGGCGTCGAGTCGCATGTTCTCCTTGATATAGACCACGGCGCGGTAGGCACCGGTCACGACGGCCTGGGTGCTGGCCCCGGTGAACCAGTAGATCACCGCGCCGCCCATCAGCAGTCCCATGATGGCTTCGGGATGCACCAGGGAGAGCCGCTCGATCGTTTCCGGGTAAATGGATTTCAGCATCATGATGATGCCGAAGACCATCGTCGTGGCGCCCACGACGGCGGTCCCGATCAGCACCGGCTTGGCCGTGGCCTTGAACGTGTTTCCCGCGCCGTCGCCTTTCTCCAGCTGGAATTTCGCCGCCGTGAAGTCCGGCTTGAAGCCGAACCGGTTCTCGATCTCGGCCGCGATGCCGGGCCGGGACTCGATCTGCGAGAGCTCATAGACTGACTGGGCGTTGTCGGTCACGGGCCCGAAGGAATCCACCGCGATGGTGACCGGTCCCATCCCGAGGAAGCCAAACGCCACGAGGCCAAAGGCAAAGATTGGCGCGGCGAAGCGAAACTCCGCAGGCATCATGCCTTGCAACGCCGCGTGCCCGGAAAAGTAATACGCTGCCGCCATCAGGCCGAGGATGCAGAGCCCGGTCCAGAAGGCGGAGAAGTTGCCGGCCACCAGCCCGGAGAGAATGTTGAGCGAAGCGCCGCCCTGGCGCGATGAGGTCACGACCTCCCGCACGTGCCGGCTTTCAGTGGAGGTGAAGACCTTGGTGAATTCGGGAATGAGGGCGCCGGCGAGCGTGCCGAGGGAGATGATGGTCGCGAGTAACCACCAGAGCCCGGCGCCGGCGGCCGGGTGCCGGGCGAGCAGCGCGTAACTTGCCGCATAGGTCACGGCGATGGAGACGAGCGACGTGATCCAGACAAGATTCGTCAGCGGCTGCTCGAGATTGAAGTCGCGAGCCCGTCCCCAGATGGCACGGCTGATGAGATCGTTCAGCCAGTAACTCGCGAGCGAGGTCGCGATCATCAGGATGCGCATGGCAAAGAGCCAGATGATGAGCACGCCGCCGAGGGCGGGGTTCGCCGCCAGGGCGAGGGCCAGGAACGCGATCAGGGCCACGCCCGTGACCCCGTAGGTTTCAAAGCCGTCCGCCGTCGGTCCGACGGAGTCACCGGCGTTGTCGCCCGTACAGTCCGCGATTACGCCCGGGTTGCGGGGATCGTCCTCGGGCAGGTTAAAAACGATCTTCATCAGGTCGGCGCCGATGTCCGCGATCTTGGTGAAGATGCCGCCGCAGATGCGGAGGGCGGACGCGCCGAGTGACTCCCCGATGGCGAAGCCGATGAAGCATGGCCCCGCGAGGGAGGAAGGCAGGAACGCGAGGATGCAGATCATGAAGAACAGCTCGATGGCGACGAGCAGCAGTCCGACGCTCATGCCGGATTGCAGCGGGATGAGGAGGGTCGCGAGTGGGTTGCCGGCCAGGGCGGAAAACGCCGTGCGGGAGTTCGCGACCGTGTTGATGCGAATCCCAAACCACGCCACGCCATAGCTGCCGAGGATGCCAAGAATCGAAGCCAGCAGGATCGCGATGACATGTCCGGTTCCGAGCCGCGCGAGGAAGCCGAAGTAATAGACCATGCAGGCGGCGATGAGCACCCACAGGCCGGCGAGAAAACGCCCCTGCTGGAAGAGATAGGTTTTGCAGGTCTCCCAGATGATCTGCGACACGGCGGCCATCGACTCATGCACGGGGAGGCTGCGCGTCTGCACATATTGCCAGCCACCGTAGAGGATGCCGGCGACGCAGACGGCGAGACCAATCCACAATACGCTCAGGCCCGGGAGCGTTCCGTCGAGGAACGTGACGGCATGCAGATCCGGAATCCGGATCTCCGCTTCGCTGGCGTGGAGAACCGAGGGTAGCAACAAGGCCAATACAGCGGCGCCCAATCGCGGACAGTTGCGAGGTGACATGGGGAGGAGGGGTTGGAACCGATGCAACTTGGCGGCCAGATCACGGATCTGGTGATCGTTCGGTTTAACGGGAGCATAGGTCTGCAACGGCCGACCTGCCAGTCCGCAGGCACGGATCGGCCTTGCGAAAGAAATTCACAGGCGGAGGCGCAGGCCCGCCTAAAGTCGCTTGGGCCGGAAACGGCGCAGCTCCATCTCCTGGCCGCGGCCGTAGAACGCCACGACTTGGGCGAGTCGCGACAGCATCCAAGGCACCGAGTAGCCGGGGCCGTTCTTCGTGAAGACGATGTCGTCCGCCACGAAAACGCAGGAATGAATGACGACATTGCCTGGCCGGACGAAGAGGATGATGTCGCCCAGCATCGGCTCGCCGCCGACTGGATAGTAGTCGGTCGTGATGGTTTGTTTGACGAAGTCGATGTCCGTGAACCGCTGGTCCGGCTGGTCGCCATAGAAGTTGAAGGAGGTCCAGTGGCAGTCGTAGGCGTCACCCGCCGCCACGTCGCCCGGCATCGGATAGGTGTCGAGCATGGAGCGGGGAAATCGTGGCAGCAGATGAATGACGTCGAGGCTCCCGCCCGCGGGCCGGCGTGCGACGGAGGCAATCAAGGGCTCAAGGTCCTTGGTCCGGCGGCCACGGCCCCAATATTGGACGAGCGCCTCGGCGTTGGCCCCATGAGCGATGTTCAATTGCACGATCAGGGCGGGCTTGCGCGAGAGCGCCTTCAGGTAGCGGATGCGTTCGCCCGGGGTGGTGAGGCGACTGAGCACGAGATCCTGATCGGAGAATAAGACAATGCCGCTGCGTTCGTAGAGCAGTTGCTTGGTCAGCCGGATTGTTTCGGGCGCGAGGTCGCTGTCGACGAACCAGTCGTCGAGGGAGTCGGCGCGAAAACGGAAGGGCTCGTGCTGCGCCGGGTTCTGGGGAAATTCCGCCAGCACCGTATAGATCTTGCCGCGGGCGGTCGGGCGAAGTGCGAGGATGAGTTCTGTGCTGGGCAGAACGGAGATGCCGGACTCGCTGATCGTCCGGTTGCCGGGAGCGTTGAGCTCCTGCTGCTCGGCAGCGGAAAGCCCGGCCTCCTCCCACAGGACCTGCAATTTCGCGGCCGTGTAGCCATGGAAGTGCCATTGCTGCTTCCTCGGCTCACTGGACACGACGGGAATGACAGCCTCGGGGGGCTCGATCATAATCGTATTGAAGGTTAGCCTGCCCCAAGGACCGGGAGTCAGTTCCCCCTCCAGCGGACCAGTGGAGGAAGCAGGCGCCGCGGTCGTCCGCGCTGCGGCCGCAGGGGCGGCGGAAATCGGGGCCTCAGCCCGGACGAATTTGAGCAGGATCACCCAGGGCGTCAGCAACACGATCGAAAGCGCGATCCATCCAAGGGCGGAAATGCGAAGGGACGAAGTACGATCGGTTGTGGGCATCTTCAGCCGGGAAATGAAGTTGCTGAACCTAGTGGTCAGCGGATCCGAATCAAAGGGCAATTGAGCCCGGCGGTGAATCGGCCGCGTTGCCCTTCAGCCAGGCGGGATGAGCCCGCGTCAGGGGCCCTAGGCGGCGGCCCGGCGCTGCCGCCAGCGGCGCCAGCCGAGGAGACCGAAGCAGCTCGAGAGGAAGATGGCGCCGTAGGTTTGGGGCTCGGGCGTGGGACGAATCTCGTGCTCGAACCAGCCGTTCTGCGCGGTGGTCCAGGTGGTGGTGAGGGCCGGGGTGTAGCCGGTGAAGTTGATCTGGGAGAGCGGCGTGCCGCCAAACTGCTGCGCTCCGGCGAGGGTGCCGCTGTTCACGGTGCTCGTGGCGTACCAGATGGTGCTCGCGGCGGCGTCGTTGGCGGCGCTGATCCAGTTGTTCACGGTCACGACCACGCCGTTGTCGATCACGAGGTGGGACGAGTTGAGCACCGTGCCGTTGGAGTTGTTGAAATCCAGGGTGGTGCTGGCGGTGATGTGGATCGTGCCGACGGTGATCTGGACGCCGGTGAGGGAGAGGGTGCCGCCGTGGAGAACCAAAGTGAGATTGGTCGCGGTGAAGCTGTTCCCGAAGACGAGGGTGCCCGCTCCGTTCTTCTGGAAAGTGCCCGCCCCGGCCAGCGCGCCGTCAAAGTTGGTCGAGCCGGAAGCGTAATCGGCGACCACGGTGCCACCGCTCGCAATCGTGAGCGTCGTGCCCGCGGCGGAATCAAACGCGGCGGTGTTCAGCGTCGTCGTCTCGGTGCCGTTGCCGACGACCATGCTGCCCGCGAGCAGTGATGCCGCCCCGACCGTGCCGGTGGTGCCGTTGACGTTGCCGGCGAACGTGAACGTGCCGGCGTCATTCTTGGTCAGGGTGCCGGTGCCGTTTGTGATGCCGGCGGTGACCGTAATGTTGCCGGCGCCGGCGATCGTTAGATTCTGATTCGTACTGGTGATGCCGCCCAGGAGCGTAAGCGTGCCGGCGGTGCTCTTAATCGTGCTCGCCGAATTGAGCGTCACCACTCCGCCGAAGGAATTATTGGCGAGGACATTGTTCAGGGCGCCGGAGGCGCCGCCGATGCCCGCGCCGTTGAGCGTCAGCGCCTCGCCACCGATCGTGATGCCGTTGACCTTGCTCAACTGCAGTTCAGCTCCGCTGCTCACGACCGTGCCCGCGGCGAGGGAGCCGAGGCCGTTGTTGTGCTGCACGCTGACGATGCCGCTCATGACGTTGGTCACGCCCTCGAAATTGTTGCTGCCGGAGAGAATCAGCGTGCCGGCCCCATCCTTCGTCACCGTGGTCGAGGAACCGGTGCCGGTGTTGATGCCGCCGCTGACCGTGGTGTTGCCCGCGCCGCCGAATGTCAGGGCCTGGTTGCCCGTTGACGCGATGTTGCCGGCAATCGTCAGCGTGTCTTGCTTGGAGTTGATACGAGCTGCGGCGTCCAGATTGATGTAGGTGTTGCCCGCCGTGCCCCAAGTGTTGTTGCCGCTGTGATTGTTCAACGCCCCGAGGACGCCGTCGCCGGGATTGAAGCCGCCGCCCGCGATCGAGAGATACTCGTTGGTGACGGCGATGCCGCCTTGAATCTGAAGCGTGGCGCCGCTGCTGACCGCCGTGCCCTGGCTGGCGAGACCATTGCTCGAGCCGAGCGAACTGCGGGTGCTGACGTCGGTGCCCTGCTGGATGTTCAGGATGCCGCCGGTCACTGACGTCGTGCCAACATAGGTGCTGTGGGTCGTTCCGAGCATCATCGTGCCATTGCCGGCCTTCACGAGATTACCGCTCTGGATGTTGCCGGTGATACTCAGATCGTACGTGTTGCCGACGCCGCCGGTGACCGTGAACGTGCGGGTCGCATCGGGCAGGACGTCCACGCCGCCCGTCCGGCGCAGAGTCAGGCTCAGGTTGCCGGTACCATTGATGGTTGCGGTGTTCCCGGCCGAGGCGTTGACCGTGACGTCCTGATCCAGATACAGCGTGCCACTGTTCAGATTGACGGCGCCGCCGTTGAAGGTGAGCGAACCGATCGTCTGGCTCTGGCCGTTGATGTCGAGTAGGCCGTCCTTGTATAGCGTGATGGCCGAACTCATCGAGATGGTCTCGTTCACGGGATAGCCCGTGGAAAGGCGCACCGTGGCTGAAGAAGCGGAGCCAGTGCCGTCGCCGATGATGAGCGATCCGTTGATGGAGTGGAAGGTATTGGTGACCGTGTCGTGCTGCGCCGCGGTGTTGTCGACCGTATCGAGAATGAGCGTGCCGGCCTGAACCGTCGTTGAACCCGTGTAGCTGTTGGCGTTCGCGGAGAAGGTGACCGAACCGCCGCCAGACATGTTGACGACGACGTTGCCGGGATTCGTCGTTTCCGGCGCCTGGGCAAGCGTAAGGGGCGGGTAGCTGTAGCGCGTGCTGTCGGTCTGACCCACGAAGTCGCGAATGCGGTCGTACACCCGAATGTTCGTCCCGGCGCCGCCGAAGGTCAGCGTCTGGCCACCGATGGTGACGTACCCGGTTTCGGTCGCCGGATTGGTCCCGCTGGGGGTGAAGGTGTACGGATTCGTCGGCCCGAGGGTCAGGGTGCCCGCCTGCGTTGTGATGAGGGTGTTGCCCGTCAGGGTCACATCGCCGTTCCACACGTTGTCACCGCTGACGTTGGTCAACGCCCCGACGCCGCTGGTGCCGGTGAGAGAAAGCGTGCCGTTGACCACGGTCACGCCGCCGAGGAGCGAGAGCGTGGCACCCGAACTCACGGTCGTGCCAAGGGTGCCCGCGCCCAGCCCCGCGTTGTTCTGCACCGCCAGCGTGCCGGCGTTGATCGCGACCGCTCCGGTGAAGGTATTGGTGCCGCTGAGGGTCAGCGTGCCAGAGCCCTCCTTGACGAGACTCGCGTTGGCCCCGCCGCTGATAACGCCCGCGAACGTGGTATTGGAACTGTCACCGACGGTCAGGGCGGTCGCAGATCCGGGCGCGCCGAGTTGGACTTGGGCGCTCGTGTTCGTAGAAGCGATCGACCCGAGCGTCTGCGAGTAGCCGTTCAGGTTGAGCGTCGGCGTGCCACCGCTGTTGTTGAACGTCACCGTGGACGTGGATCCGATTTGATTGGCTGCATCCAGCCGGGCCGTGTCCGTCCCGGTGCCGTCGCCGATGGTGAGATTGCCCGAGACCGCCACGGTGCCGCCGGATTTTGCCAGCGCCAGTGTGCCTCCGTTCACCGTCGTTGTCCCGGAGTAGGTGTTGGAGGAAGCGCCGCCCAGCGTGAGGGTGCCGGAGCCGGTCTTCGTCAGGCTGAGGACGCCGCCGGTTCCGTCAGCGAAGGTGCCGAGGAAGTTGCCGCCGGTGCCGTTGCTGTTGCCGATGGTGAGGGTCGCGTTCGCGCCGTTGGTGAGAACGGTGCCGCCGGAACCGGTGAAATTGCCGACCCCCGCGTTGACCCCGGCGAGGTCGAGCGTGCCGCCGTTGACGGTGAGCGTGCCGGAAGTGCTGCCGAGGGTGCCGCTGCCGCTTAGGGCCAGAGTGCCGGCGCCAATCGTCGTGCCGCCGGTGTAGGTGTTGACGCCGGAGAGCGTGACCGTGCTGGCCGTCGTCTTGTTGAGCAGGCTGAGGCCACCCAGAATTCCGCTCACGGAACCGTTCTGCATCTCGAAGTTGCCGGTGCTGCTCAGCACACCGCTGCTGCCGGTGATGCTGCCGCCACCAGAAACGGTGACGGTGCCGACCGTGTCGGAGAACGTGCCGAGCGAAAGCGTGCCGCCGCTGGCGGTGACGCCGCCGGTGCTGAGTGCATCGTTGATGCCGTAGGCGAGGGTGCCAGCGGAGACCGTCGTGAGGCCGGTGAAGGTATTGGCGCCGGAAAGCGTGACCGTGCCGGCCGTGGTCTTGTTCATTGCGATGCCTGACCCGGCGAGAATGCCGCTGACCGTGCCGCTCTGCATTTCGAACGTGCCCGTGCTCGTCAGCGTGCCGCCAACGCCGCCGGTGATGCTGCCGCTCGAAAGCGTGACCGTCCCGACGGTGTCGGTGAATGTGCCAAGGGAAAGGGTGCCGCCGCTGACGGTGACCGCACCGCTGCTGAGCGCGTTGTTGGCGCCGTAGGCGAGGGTGCCGGCGGAGACGGTGGTGAGGCCAGT
>CANJCM010000014.1 GCA_947472765.1 Opitutia bacterium | reverse complement strand
TTGTTTGCCGCGATGCGCTTACAATTTCTGGCTCCGCTCGCCTTGGTGTTCCTGTCCGTCCGCGCCGCCGAGCCGGCCGCTGATCTCGAACACGGTCGGGTCTTGTTCTTGCAGTCCTGTGCACTCTGTCACGCCGCGGGTCCCGGCACGACGGCCGGTCAGGGACCAACTCTGATCGGGGTGGTGGGTCGGACGGCGGCGACATCCCCCAATTTCAGCTACACGAAGGCACTGCAGGACTCCCGGCTCGTGTGGGACGCCGCGACGCTCGATCGTTACATCGCCAATCCGACGATCGCTGTCCCCGGTACGACGATGGTGATTGCGGTGCCGGTGGAAAAGGACCGGCAGGACATCATCGCCTACCTCAGCACCATGAAGAGCCAGCCGGGCGGCGACCCGGCACCGGCTCCCACGATTTCACCCGAGGCGGCCAACGATCCGCGCGACTGGCGTCATGCCAGTCCGGGGACCATGCACCGGGTCGTCGTCGACCAGTTGCCGGCGCCGTTCGCCACCGTTTCCACCCGCAACAACTCCGCGGTCGTCCCGCGTCCAGCCGATGCCAGGCTGGCCGTGCCGGCGGGCTTCTCGGTGCAGCTTTTTGCGGAAGGACTGACCGGCCCGCGGCTGCTCCGCATCGCGCCGAACGGTGATCTCTTCATCGCGGAGACGCGGTCGAATCGCATCCGCGTGCTGCGGCCCGCGGTGGATGGGGCCAGCGCGAGCGCCAATGAGCTCTTTGCCGACGGCCTGGATCGACCGTTCGGCATCACGTTCTATCCCGCCGGCAACAATCCGCAGTGGGTCTACGTCGCAAACAACAATTCCATCGTGCGCTTTCCCTACCAAGCCGGGGATCTCAAGGCCCGGGCGGCCGCGGAAGTGGTGGTGCCGAAGCTTTCCGAGACGACCAACGGACACAGCACGCGGGACATCGCGTTCTCACTCGACGGCCGCCGGATGTTCATCGCCGTCGGATCCGGCTCCAACTTCGCCGAGGGCCTGCCGAAAAAGAGTGCCGATGAAGTCGCCCGCTGGGACGCGGAGCATGGGCTCGGCGCCGCGTGGGACTTCGAGTTTCACCGCGCCAACATTCTCACGACCGATCCGGAAGGTCGTCAGCCGCTCAAGGTCTTTGCCACCGGCATCCGCAATCCCGTCGGACTCGCGGTCAACCCGATCACGGGTGATCTCTGGACGTCCACCAACGAACGCGACGGGCTTGGGGACGATCTCGTGCCGGACTACGTGACGCGGGTGAAGGAGCGCGCGTTCTATGGCTGGCCCTGGTACTACATGGGCAAGTTCGAGGAACCGCGTCACGCCGGCTTCCGTCCGGATCTCGCGGGCAAGGCGACTGTTCCCGATGTTCCCCTGCAGGCGCACTCGGCGGCCCTCGGCATTGTGTTCTATCCGGCGAGTTCTGGAGCGGGCGTTTTCCCGGCCGAATTCCACGGTGATCTTTTCGTCGCGCTCCACGGCTCCTGGAATCGCGCCTCGCGCACCGGCTACAAGGTCGTGCGGGCCCGGCTGAAGAACGGAATTCCGACGGGCGAGTATCAGGACTTCGTCACGGGTTTCGTCGTCGACGCGCGGAACGTCTGGGGCCGTCCGGTGGGCGTCGCGGTGGCGCGTGATGGCTCGCTGCTGGTCTCGGAAGATGGAAACGGCACGATCTGGCGGGTGACCCCGGCGGCCAAGCGCTGAGCATTTTGGAAGTTCGCTCGACGGGGGCGGCACTTGTCCGCCCCTTTGTCATTCTGAGCGGAGCGAAGAATCCATGGCCGCGGCCGGAGGGTGAGAGTGGATTCTTCGCTCTGCTCAGAATGACACACTAAAGAACGCGACGGGATGGAGGCGGGGGTGTCCTCATTCCGTGGCGGGCCCACATTTCACAGGAGATAGATCCTGACAATTCGCGCGGTGGGGGCACCGCGCCTCCATGGAAGGGTATTTCCGTCGGAGGTGCCGATCCCCAGAAACACAAAGGCCGCCCCGAAGGACGGCCGTTGTGACCTAACACCAAGTAAACCATTAGAACTACAAACATCCGTCTTACCAGGACGGAGCTGACTACGATGAGAAAGACGCGGCCGTTTTAAATTCGTTCAGAATTCGGCAAAAAAAAGAGCCGGCTCGTGTACCCCTACACGGCCGGCATTGCTTTCTTATTTACCCCAATCCTCCGCTAAGCGGAGGAAATGGGAACACCATCGCGGTCTTTTCGCGTTTCACAAATCCAAACTCTCGGTGTCGAAGAGCCAGTAGCCGGACACGCGAAGGTTATTAGCTAGGGGTTATACCCTAAATATTAACACGCTCTACGAGAACACCTTGTTGATAACGTTGCCCGCCACGTCGGTCAGGCGCTGGTTGCGGCCATTATGGCGGAAGGTCAGTCGGGTGTGATCGAGTCCGAGCAAATGGAGCATCGTCGCATGGATGTCATGGACGTGCGCCTTCTCGGATTCCGCTCGCAGGCCCACGGCGTCGGTCGACCCGATCACCTGGCCGCCTTTGACCCCACCGCCGGCCATCCACATCGAAAAACCGTGGGGATTATGGTCACGTCCATTGCTGCCTTCACTCATTGGGGTGCGGCCAAATTCGCCACCCCAGATGATCAGTGTCGAGTCGAGCAGCCCGCGTGATTTCAGATCCTTGAGCAGGCCCGCGACGGGCTTGTCGCTCTGGGCGCAGAGTTTCGTGTGGTTGCTCTCGATGTCCGAGTGACCGTCCCAGCCGTTCGTATCTCCGCAATAAAGCTGCACGAACCGCACGCCGCTCTCGATCATTCGCCGGGCGAGCAGGCAACGCAGGCCGAAGTCCGCGGTAATCTTTTCGTCGAGGCCGTAGAGTTTCTTCGTCGCCTCGGTTTCGCGGGAAATATCCACGACCTCCGGAGCGTGCTTCTGCATGCGAAACGCGAGTTCGTAGGCGGCGATGCGCGCGGAGAGTTCCGACTCCTCCTCACCCGCACCGAGTCCCTCCCGGTTGAGCCGGTTGATGAGATCGACGGTGGCACGTTGCTGGTCGCCCGTCACGCTGGCGGGCGTGTTGAGATTGAGGATTGGCGATTCGCCGCCACGGAGGATGGTGCCCTGATAGGTGGCGGGCATGAAGCCGTTGCCCCACGCGGGCGCGCCGCCTTTCACCCAGCCGGCGGGATCGGGCATGACGACGAAGGCCGGCATGTTCTGGTTCTCGCTGCCGAGTCCGTAAGTGGCCCACGCGCCCATGCTCGGCCGTCCCATCAGGATCGAGCCGGTGTTCATCTGGTACACGGCTTCGGGATGCGTGACGCTGTCGGCATAGCAACCGCGCAGGAGGCAAAGATCGTCGGCGCACTCGCCGAGGTTCGGCAGCAGTTCCGAAATTTCCATGCCCGACTGGCCGCGGCGCTGGAAGGGGCGCAGCGGCGGGAGGAGCTTGTTCTTCCCGACGGCGCGCCGGGTCTTGAAGGTGCCAAACGAATCCGGAATCGGCTGACCGGCCAGACGCACGAGTTCGGGCTTCGGGTCGAACAGGTCCACGTGGCTCGGCCCGCCGGACATATAGAGGAAGATCACCTGTTTCGCCCGCGCGGGAAAATGCGTGGGCTTCGGCGCGAATGGATTCGGCGCGCCGCGTCCGCTCGCGGTCACGGCGGGGGTGGGTTCCGCCGCGAGCAGGCCGTCGCGACTCAGCATCGAGGCGAGGGCGAGCATGCCGAAGCCGCCGCCGGCGCGACGGAGAAAATCACGGCGGGAGGAAGACGGGGAAGAGGAGGCGCTGGGGCCGCAGCAGTTCATGGGGTGATTTTTAGGGACGCGTTCAATCCACGTAGACGAATGCGTTCAGGTTGAACAGGGCACGGCAGAGTTCGTGCAGGGGGGAATGGCTGAGAAACAGCTCCGACAGCCGCCGTTCCTTCGCGGTGGGCGCGCGTCCCAGGACGGTGCGATACGCCGTCGTGATCCGCACGGCCGTCGAGGCCGACTCCGCTTCGAGTCGCTGGGCGAGGCGGTCGGACGCGCGCAGGACCTCCTCGGCATTGAGCAGCGTGAGCGATTGGGGTGCGGTCGTGCTGCGTTCGCGCGAGGGGCAGCTCAGGTTGTTGTCCGGGGCGTCAAACACCTCGAGGAACGGGAACCGCAGATTGCGGCGCGCGAAGATGTAGAGGCTGCGGCGCGAGTAGTCCCGCGGATCGGTGTTGGACGTCCAACCGGCCGCGCCGGCGAAAATTTCCTTCGGAATCGGCGGAAAGACGCCCGGGCCGCCGACCGTCGGATTCAACTCGCCGCTGATCGAGAGCAGGCTGTCACGGATCGCTTCACCTTCGAGCCGCAGTCGGTTCATCCGGGAGTAGTTCTTGTTTTCCGGGTCGCGTTCGAGGGCCGCGGGGGAGGCCTCGGTGGACTGCTGGTAGGCCGCCGAGCGCAGCATTAGCCGGTGCATTTGTTTGAGGCTCCAGCCTTGCGCGACGAATTCACCCGCCAGCCAGTCGAGCAACTCGGGATGCGTCGGCTTCTGGCCGTGCGTGCCGAAGTCGCTCGCGCTCGGGACCAGCGCCCGGCCGAAGTGATGCTGCCAGATCCGGTTGACCATCACCCGGGCGGTCAGCGGATGCGTCGGACTCGCCAGCCAGTTGGCGAGGGCAGCGCGCGATCCGGCGGCGGGACGCTCGTCGCCCAGAATCTCCGGGAAAGCGGCGGCGACTTCCTCGCCGGGGGAGGCGTAGTCGCCGCGGATGAGGACGTGCGACTGCACCGGCTCGCCTTCGGTGAGCGCCTGGGCCGCGGGCAGCGTGGGCCGCGGAATCGGGGCCAGCTTGGCGAGGAGTTCGGCGTGGCGGGCCTTGTCCTCCTTGGACATGGCCGCAACCACTTCGGGGTCCTTAACGGCGATCAGATTGGCCGTACCCTGCACGAGATCCTGCTGCTCCTTCGTGCGCTGCGCCGGCGGCAGCTGGTGCGCCTCCTGGGCCTCGACGGAGATGCGGCTGAATTTGCGATCGTAGACCTTCTTCCGGTACGGGCCTTCGAGAGTCTTGATTTGGTCCTGCAGGTCCTTCGTCAGATCGAGATAGATCGCCATCGCCTCCTTGTGGCGGGCCTTTTCCTCCGGCGTGGCCACGGGGAGTTCCGAATGGAATTCCGCGGAGGCGAAGAACGCCTGCAGGCTGTAGTAGTCCCGGTGCGAAATCGGCTCGAACTTGTGATCGTGGCAGCGCGCGCACCCCATCGTCATCCCGAGAAAGGCCAGCGAGGCCGTGTCGGTCATGTCGTTCAGAATGTTGCGGCGGCGCTGGATTACGTCCGACGAGTCGGTCATGTCCGGTCCGAGCAGATTGAACCCGGTCGCGATCTGCGCCTCCGGTTCGTTGGGATAGAGCTGATCGCCCGCGAGCTGTTCGCGAATGAAACGATCGTAGGGCTTGTCGGAGTTGAACGCCCGCACGACGTAATCCCGGTAACGCCACGCCTGCGTCCGCACCGTATCGAACTCGTAGCCGTCGCTCTCGGCAAAACGCGCGAGGTCGAGCCAGTGTCGCCCCCAGCGTTCCCCGTAGTGCGGCGAAGCCAGCAGGCGATCGACCAGCTTGTCGTAGGCGTCGGGCGATTCGTCGCGGGTGAAAGCATCGATCTCCGCCGGCGTGGGCGGCAATCCGATCAGATCGAACGTCACGCGCCGGATGAGCGTCTCCCGCGAGGCGGCGGCCGCGGGGCGCAGTCCCTGGCTTTCGAGCCGGGCGAGGATGAAGGAGTCGATCGGCGTTCTGGCCCATCCACGATCCTTGACCGTCCGAGGTGCGACTCGCTGGACCGGTTGGAACGCCCAGTGCGCGCGGTCCGCCGCGGTAATCATGAACTCCGGCCGGGTCGTCTTGGCGGGGGCCGCCTGCAGCGTCCGTTCGTAGGGAACGCCCGCGCGAATCCACGCCGCAATCTTTGCAATCTCGGCGTCGGGGAGCTTGTCCTCCTTGTGCGGCATGCCCGGCTCTTCTTCATGCGTCACCATCCGGTAGAGGAGACTCTCCTCGGGACGATTGGCGACGATGGCCGGTCCGGTTTCGCCGCCCAACATCAGATCGTCGCGGGTCGTGAGGTCGAGGCCGCCCTTGGTCTTCTCGCCGCCATGGCACTGCACGCAATGGGCCTCGAGGACCGCGAGTGCGGCGGTGGCTCCGACCGTGGGTTCTTGCGCGCGGCCGGCGTTGGCCAACACCGCAATCAGCCCGAGGAACACAAAGCGACGGAGCGCAACACGGCGGCAGCCAGGGGGGGAGGAAGTCATTGGGGGCAGGGCCGTCCTGGAAAGGGCGGCAGGGGTGATTCCACGTTTGCTTCATCCCGCGAAGAAATCAACCCGGGGTTAACTACTAATCTTCGCTAATCTGGCACGATCATCCCCAACGGCTTCGATTCGTGCCCCAAGAGAGTGAATGAGTGGTTAGTTCATTGAATCTGTGCTTCGCTGATCTCTCGCGCATGTCCGATCTCCCTGAAAATTTCCCGGCCTGTGCCGGTTGCGGCAAGTGTTGCCACCTGCTCGTGGAACTCGCGCCGGGGGACGACGTGCCCGAGGAGCTCGTGGTCGAGCACTCCGGCGTGCGCTGTCTGGACCAGCAGGGAGACGGCGCGTGCATGGCCCTCGATCCCGAGACGCGGCTGTGCACGATTTACGATCGGCGCCCCCAGGTCTGTCGCGATTTCACCCGGGGCGAATCACTCTGCCGGCAGATCGTGTTTGGCCGTCGCGCGGACCTGAAGCCCATCGCCTGAGTCACTTTTTCCCTTTTCGCCGTTCTTCCTGCTGCCCATGAAAATCAAATCCGCTGCCTTTGAAGTGAGCGCCCCTGATCTGCGTTCCTGCCCGAAGTGGGCGCTGCCGGAGTTCGCCTTCATCGGCCGCTCCAACGTCGGGAAATCCTCGCTGATCAATCTGCTGACCGAGCGGCGCGATCTCGCGAAGGTCTCGGATACGCCGGGTAAGACGAAGCTGATTAATTTCTTTCTGATCAACGGCGCGTGGTCCCTCGTCGATCTCCCGGGCTACGGTTACGCTTCCGTCGGGAAGCAGCGGCGGGCCGAGTTCAACGAAGCCGTGGCCGACTTCCTCGCCAACCGGCGCAACCTGCGCTGCGTGTTCGTGCTGATCGACATCCGCCTGCCCCCGCAGGCGATCGATCTCGAGTTTCTCCGGTGGCTCGAGGGTTGCCAGGTGCCGTATGCGCTGATCTTCACCAAGGCGGACAAGCAATCCGCGACACGGAACCAGGCCTCCATCGCGGCGTTTCGTGCCACCGTGAGTCTCTGGCGGGCGGACTTTCCGGATTCGCTGGTCAGCTCCTCGACGACGCGGGCCGGCCGGACCGACATTCTCACCTACGTCGCCGGGGTGCTCGCCAAGAGCAATCGCACGGTAGGCTGAGTCGCTGGCGCCGGTCATGAAATTCTCGGATTCCGAAGTTGGCTTGGTGGCCCGCTGCGTGAGCAGCGGGATGACTTTGAGCGAGCAATGAAGCAGTCCCTGTCCTCACGGACAGGGCCACACCGAACCATCTGACTTCGGAATTCAGCTAATTGCTGGCCGGGCCCGGCGGGATTCGTTTCAACTGTGGGCCTCATGAAAAAAATCCGTTGGGGCATCCTGAGTACGGCGAAGATTGGCGTGGTCAAAGTCATCCCGGCGATGCTGCGCGGCACGCTCGGCACGATCGATGCCATCGGCTCGCGCGACGAGGCGAAGGCGCGCGAAGTCGCCCGCCAGCTCGGGATTCCGCGGGTGCATGGTTCGTATGAGGCGCTGCTGGCCGACCCCGCGATCGATGCGGTCTACATCCCCGTGCCGAATCACCTGCACGTTGCCTGGTCGATCAAGGCGCTCGAGGCCGGCAAGCACGTCCTCGTCGAGAAGCCGCTTGGCCTCACAGCGCGCGAGGGGCAGGACCTGCTCGACGCGACCAGGCGCTTCCCGCGGCTCAAGGTGATGGAGGCGTTCATGTACCGCCATCACCCGCAGTGGGTGAAGACGCAGCAGCTCGTGCGCGAGGGTGCGATCGGCGAGCTGAAAAGCCTCCACGCGCATTTCTCCTACTGGAACGTCGACCCGAAGAATATTCGCAACAACGCCGCCATCGGCGGTGGCGGCATGATGGACATCGGCTGCTACTGCGTGTCCTTCGCCCGCTGGCTCTTCGCGGCGGAACCGAAGCGCGTGGTGGCGATGGCCGACTTCGATCCGAATTTCGGCACGGATCGGATCGCGTCGGGCCTGCTCGATTTCGGCCGCGGATCCGCCTCCTTCACCTGCGCCACGCAGCTGTCGCCCTACCAGCGCGTGAACATTTTTGGCACCGAGGGCCGGATTGAGATCGAGATTCCGGTCAACGCGCCGCCGGACAAACCCTGCCGCCTCTGGCACCAGCGCGGGACCACGACCACCGAGATCGTTTTCGAGGTCTGCGATCAGTACACCTTGCAGGGTGACGTGTTCGCCCGGGCGATTCTCGACAATACGCCCGTGCCGACGCCGCTCGAGGATGGCGTGGCCAACATGCGGGTCGTCGAGGCCGTGCTCGCGAGTGCCCGTGCGGGGACGTGGCTGCAGATCAGCGGCTGATCGGATTTTCGATTTTGGATTCTCGATTTTCGATTCGGGCGGGGCGCCGCCGGATCGATTCCATCGGATGGGCGTGGACGAGCCCCGCCCCTACGATGGTCGAGGTCGAACGTTCGCTTCGTAGGGGCGCGCCTCGTGCGCGCCCTCCGGCGTTTGCGGAAAGGCCCGGCGGCGAGCGCCGGCCCTACATTAAAGGCCGCCTTGGATCGGCCCGTAGCGATGCTTTTTAGCGTGCCTTCGTGGCAGGCGGGGGAGTCGGGGCGGCGGCGGGCGGCACGGTGCTGAGCGCCACGCGGAAGCCGACCCAGTTGCATTCGTCCTGGCCCCAGCTGCTCCAGCGATTCGTCGTGCTGATGCCGTGACCTTCGGGGTCATTCGCCCAACCACCGCGCCGTTCGCGGTGCGGACGGATGATCTCGCGGGCGTTGGCGGAAGCGGGGCCCTGATAGTCCGTGACTTCACCGCCGGGATAGTGGCCGTACCAGTCGAAGACCCACTCCCAGGCATTGCCCTGCATGTCGAAAAATCCCCAGGCGTTTGGCTTCTTCGTGCCGACAGGATGCGGCGCACCACCGCTGTTAACGCGATACCAGGAATATTCGTCCGGGTTCGCGGGATCCGGCGCGCCGGCCGTGGTTGCGGCGTACTCCCATTGGGCCTCGGTCGGCAGCCGGTAAACATAGCCGGCTGGCACGCGGCCGCCGCTTTCCTCGCGCTCGGTGAGCCAGCGGCAGAATTGCTGGGCGTCGTTCCAACTGATGCCGACGACCGGATGACTGTCGCTCGAGGCAAAACCTGGATTGCGCCAGCTCGTGCCGGCCACCTTGACGCGCTTCTCGCGTTTCTGGCTGCCGTAGTAACTCGGGTCCGGCTTGGCCTCGAGGGTCGAGATCCAGATGCCTTCGCCGCTGCGCTCGGCGTCGGTGATATAACCGGTGGCGTTCGTGAAATGCCGCCATTGCGCGACGGTCACCTCGGTCGCACCGAGCCAGAAGTCCTGCGTGAGGGTGACCTTGGTCTGCGGTCCGGCGTCGCCGATGTTGCCGTTCGCGGCGGGCGGATCGCCCATCGTGAACGTGCCGCGTGCCACCTTGACGAGCGTGAGATTCACGCCGGGCACCGTGCGGGATTCGGCGGCCGCAAGACTGCAGGCCAGACTCGCTGCGAAGAGGAGCGCGAGCCGCGAGAAGGAGGAAGGGAGGGACATCGGGATGGCAGGGGTTGGGGAAGATTTGGCGCGGGCAGGGGAGGATTCGTGCGCCCGCTTCAAGTGGCGAGGTAGGTGAGATTCAAGGCACAGCGCGCGCTGCGTCCGCTCGCGGCAACCAGCTCCACGCCGTCTTTCGTTGGACGAATGTCCTTCACGCGATCGAAGCCCGCGGGGATGGCGGCGACGGCCATGATGTAGCGGATGTCCGTCGGAACCTTGGGGTTCATGCGGAACGAGGTGGGAATACCACGACGGCTCAGCGGATTCGCGGACACCGACTCGGCGAGGCCGCCGTGGAAATAACTGGTCACGTCCTCGAGGCCCATCACCGCCGTATGCCGGCTGCTCCACGGGGCGTAATGGCGGCCGCCGTTCGAGATCCAGAAGATCGTCTGCCGGAGTTGGCGCGGGTCACGCAGCGCGAACCAGACATACTTTTGCGCGGCGAAGGTCACCGCCGTCCATGCGAACGGCAGCTTGGGATCCGCGGTCATCATGACCAGGTCCTCGTAACCGAGCCGGGCCGGATAGCTCGTCAGATCCGCGGTTCCGCCGGCGATCAGCGGTACGCGGTCGAGGGACCGAAACGTCGCTCCGGGCTTCAGCGATTGGTACCCGCGATTCTCCGGCGCCTCGAAGGTGCCGGGAAAAACCTGACCGTGAATAAACGCGCTCGTGCTGATCGCTCCGCTGCCAGCCGGGGCGGGGAAGTGGAGCATCGCGTGATGTCCGAGATTCAGCGGGCCCGTCATGCCGCTCAGCACGTGCCGCTGGTACACCGCGGTCTGGCCGTCGATTAGCGTGACGAGCTTGTCGACGCGGCCGCGACGGATCTTCGTGGCGAGCGTGGCGTGCAGGGTGACAGCGCCATCGTCGGAGTGGATGCCCTTGAGCGTCCAGTTCGCGTTCGCGGTCTCGCCGTGCGGCGGATGCTTTTCACCGCGCCACTCCGTCGCGTTGCCACCGAAGGGCGCGCAGAAGAAGTCGCCGCGCAGCGACTGCAGCATCCGGGGGAGATCCTTCGGCTGCTTTTCCTCGGCCCACGGCGCGACCGACATGGGCGAGATTTCCTTTCGTCCGAGTCGGAAAGTGATCGGGCCGAGCTGGCCGCCCTGACGCGTAAGCGCGGCGGCCACGTGGCTGGAATGAAACGACCACGAAGGCTGGCCGAGAATGGTTTGGAGTGGGAGGGGCATGGAGAATTTAGCGGCCGGGCACGCGGTTGCCGGCGATCCACACGGATTGGATGCCGTGAAGATGCCGGATATCCTCGAGCGGATTCGCGTTGAGGACGACGAAGTCCGCCCATTTGCCCGACTCGAGCGTGCCCACGTCGGGTAGCTTGAGGCTCGCGGCGGCGCTGGCGGTCGCGGAATGGATGATCTCAATCGGCGAGAGTCCGGCCTCGGCCATCAAGTCGATCTCCATGTGCTCGAAATAGCCCTGGAAGCGACCGGGAGGGCCGCTGTCCGTGCCGAATGCAATCGGCACGCCGGCATCCAGCAGCTTCTTCAGGTTCCGCTGGGCCATTTTCAGCGCCGGCTTGTAGGCCTGCGCGCGCGGATTCGTCTGGAGCGCGCGCTGCCGGGTCGGGTTCTCGAGTTCGCGCAGCACGGCGGGATCGGCCTCCCCGCGGAAAAATGGATCCTGGAAAAATGCCGGCGTGCTTTCGTAGACGTACGCCGAGACCTCGCGGGTCAGCGTGGGACAGACGGCCACGCCCTTGGACTTGATCAGAGCGATGAAGTCCGCGTCGACTTCGCGGTCGCGAATACTGTGGGCAATAAAGTCCGCGCCGTGGCGCAGGAGGTCGCGGGCATCCTCGAGATAATAGAGATGCACCGCCACCGGGAGTGAGCGGCGGTGGGCTTCCTCGATCACCGCGCGATAAACTTCGGGCGGCATCTTCGGCGTCGTGCCGAGATTATCGTCGACGCGGATTTTCACGAAGTTGGCCTTGAGCGCCGCGATTTCACCGACCCGGAGGCGTGCCTCCTCCGGGGTGTTCGCGGTGAGGACAGGGCCGGCGACGAAGAGGCGCGCCCGGTTGAGCGTGGGTCGGGCCTGTTCATCCCGCAGGCGAAACCCCGCCGGGCCGTCGTCGCCGAGACTCGCCACGGTCGTCACGCCATAGCGGGCATAGAGCGCGAGCTGGCGGGAAACATTCTCCTCGGTGTTCACCTCCGGGCCGGACTTGAGCCCGAGCGTGCTGCCAACATGGCCGTGGGCGTTGATCAATCCGGGAATGATCGTGCGGCCGGCGAGGGCGATTTGCTCGGCACCCGCGGGAATGCGCACGTCGGCCGCGGGGCCGACGGCCTCGATCCGGCCCGCGCGCACGACGACGACGCCATTCTCGATTGGTGGCCGGGCGGTCCCGGTGATGATGCGGGCGCCGGTGAAGACCTTGGGCGCACTCGCTGTCTGAGCGAACGACGTCAGGGTGGCACAGGCGAGAACGGCGAGACAGATGTGGGGGAGGCGCATGGGGCGGGAGCGATGGCGCGAGCGAACCAATCTTCCGAGGCCCCGCAAGACTGCGATCGGGACGCTCGGTCGTGTTTTTTGTCATCTATCACCTGAATTCCGAAGTTGAACGGATTGGCGTGGCCCTGTCCGTGAGGACAGGGACTTCGTGATCTCTTCGCCTAAAGCCGTCCCGCTGCTCACGCAGCGGGCTACGATGCCGACTTCGGAATCCAAGTATCAGATGACATCCCAGACAGCCGCCGCTCGTGGACCGATTTGTTTGTCATTTAACAGATGACAAACTCAACGGCATCACAGGGGAGCTGATGGTTGTCGTCTTGGCGTAGCGTTCGTTTCGTGCTCAAGCTCGCCCCACCATGTCTGTCGCTCCGGCTTCCTCTTTTCCTCGTCCGCTGCCCGCGCCCGCCACGATCGGGATGCCGCTCGCGGAGGTTGATACTCCCGCCTTGCTGCTCGACCTCGATGCCTTCGAGCGGAATCTCGATCGCATGGCGGCGTCACTCGCCGGGAAGACGATCCGGGTCCGGCCGCATGCGAAGTCGCACAAGTGCCCCGAAATCGCGCGCCGGCAGATCGCCCGCGGCGCCGTCGGCGTCTGCTGCCAGAAGGTCAGTGAGGCCGAGGCCTTCGTCCGCAGTGGCATCAAGGACGTGCTGGTCGCCAACGAAGTCGTCGGCCCCCGCAAACTCGAACGCCTGGTCGGACTGGCCCGCGACGCCCGCATCGGGGTGTGCGTCGATGATGCCGGCAATCTGTCGGATCTCCGCCGCGCCGCGGAACACGCCGGCGTGACGCTCGATGTCTACGTCGAAGTCAATGTGGGCGCCAACCGCTGCGGGGTGGAACCCGGTCCGGCCGTGGTCGAACTCGCGCGCCAGATCGCCGCTCCGCTCCTCTTCGCCGGACTTCAGGCCTACCACGGTGCGGCACAGCATTTGCGCAGTCCCGCCGATCGCGCGCAGGCGATCGCCCAGGCGGTTGCGAAATTGGAATCAACCCAGTGGTTGCTCGAAGCGGCCGGGCTCAAGGCGCCGCTGATCACCGGCGCGGGCACCGGGACTTATCTGCATGAGGCGGCGAGTCGCGTGTACGGTGAGCTCCAGCCGGGCTCGTATATTTTCATGGATGTGGACTACGGGAAGAATCTCGGCCCGGACGGGCAGCCGATCCGTGACTTCGAGCACAGCCTCTTCCTGTTCGCGACCGTGATGAGTCATACCGTGCCGACTCGCGCGGTGGTCGATATCGGGCTCAAGGCCCACAGCGTCGATTCGGGTCTGCCGCTCGTGCACGGGTTGCCCGGTGTCGTCTACACCAAGGCCGCGGACGAACACGGCGTGTTGACGCTCGCCGAGTCGGCCAGCGTCTCGCTTGGGCAAAAAATCAAACTCATCCCAGGACACTGCGACCCGACCGTGAATCTCTACGACTGGCTCGTCTGCTACCGCGGCGATCGGGTCGAGGACATCTGGCCGGTCACGGGGCGTGGCGCGTTCTACTGAGCCCAGGGGAGTCTTCGGTCTTCGCTTCGTGATTTGCGAACGGGCGGCGGCGGGTGTCGGCCGGCGGGAAGAATTTGCGCCGCCCGGTGCAACGCCAACACACCCCACCCTGAGGGGTGCCGCTCTCGAGCCGGAACGAGGCATTGGAACGAAATCGGCGGGTGTGGGCACCCGCCCTCCATGGTGGCGGATCGTTCGAACTTCCGTAGGCTCTCTTCGGGAGGAGCATTCCATGGAGGGACGGTGCCCCCACCGTCCAAGGCTGCCTAACGTGCGACGGAAGGTCCACTGATCGGTGTAGGGCCGTCGCTCGCCGACGGGCCGCTTTGAGAATCGTGACCGCGACCTGACGGTCATTGGTTCCGCGGCTGCATCACGAAATCCGATTCAAAGCTCCCTTCTTGGAGAGGGATGACCGGAAGGCGGGGGGTGTTCGCGGGGACCCGGCCTGACGCTCAACTCGCAGCCGCCGGCAATTCGACGTTCGCCGTCGTGCCCTCGCCGGGGCGGCTTTCGATTTGGAACTCCGCGCCCGTGCGCTCCGCGAGTTTGCGCACGATGAACAGTCCCAAGCCGAGTCCCTGTTGTTCGAACTTCTTTCGGTCGAACTGGTGAAAGGCGCCGATCTGCTCGATCTGCGCCGGAGTCAGGCCGCGACCGTGGTCGGTGACGGTCAACTGACCGGTGTCATCGAGCGTCACCTGAATCGGCGTCCCACGGCGCGAGAAACTGCAGGCGTTGTCCACGAGTTCCTCGACCATCGCGACCAAGTCAGCGCCGCGGACGCGCACCGGGACGGAGGCGAGGCGGGTCACCAGATCGGATGTACGCCGCTGCCGTTTCATGGCGGCCTCGATGCCGCTGTTGATGGCGGCCTGGACGCTCTCGGCCGACAACGGGGGCGCGGTGAGCTCGAGCGGCTTCTTCTCCGCCTCGAGATCCAGGACGAAAAGATAGTTCTTCAGGGTGCGATGCAGCCGCCACCCCGAGCGATCGATCTCATCGAGGACGTCGGTCATCTCGGCCGGCGACAGTTTGGCGACGTCACCGCGCAGCACCTCCACGAGTCCGAGCATGCCGGCGAGCGGCGTGAAGAACTCGTGTGGCAGCGTCGACCGCAGGCTCGAGCGCAGCTCGGACACAATTGCATCGTCGACGCGCCAGTGGACGCGGGCACGACGGAGCCGGGCTTCGACGCAGGCGAGCAATTCCTGCACCGTGAACGGCTTCACGAGGAAATCGTCCGCCCCCATCTGCATGCCTCGGCGCGGGGTGACGGCGGCGCTCCCGGTCATGAGGACAATCTGGCGGTTGCCGAGTTCGGGATCGGCGCGCAGGGCGGCGAGCACCTCGGTGCCCTCCAGGCCCGGCATGTTGATGTCGGTGAGAATCAGGTCCGGCAGGTTGCGGTGCGCGAGGTCCAGCCCGTCGCGGCCGTTGGTGGCGAGGAGGACGTTGTAACCGGCCCACTGCAGCGCTCGCTGGAAGACCTGAAGCAGCGGTTCATCGTCATCGATGATCAACAAGGTCTGCATCGCCACTGGCGCGTTCATCGGAAGAGAGGATGCGCCTCGGAAGGACGGAGGCGAGCCGAGTTATTGCGCACCCTTTGTCATGTTTGGTCGCGGCCAGCGCGCGAGGAAGTCGAGTTGGGCTTCGCGGTCAGGGACGGCTTCGTAGCCTTCCCGCTGAAGAAAGCGCATCGGAAATGCGGAATCGAGGGCGCGCACCGTCACCGTTTCACCGCTGACGGTGAAAATCCCCCGCCAGGCTCCGCAGGCGATTTCGAACTCGATCGCATTCACACGGCGGATTCGCCGGGTCCGGTGCGGAGCCGGGTCGCGCGCGAGGAGTTCGTTCATCCGGGGGGTGAAATCGATGTGCCACGTTTCGCGCAGCCATTGCGCCTGCCCGAGCGCGATCTCCTCGTGGACGACCGTGAAGCGAGGTGGCGTCTGCAGCTCGGCATCCAGTTCGTCGATCCAGCCGGCGCGGGATCCGGGAAAGGCGTCGAAGGCCGGGATGTATGGCTTCACGTCGAAGATCGGCGTGCCATCCACAAGATCGCACGGACCAAGAATCAGCCGGTGGCCCTCGACGCCCAGCAGCGGTACGGCCGTGAGACCGAGCGCATTCGGCCGGTGCGGCGAACGCGTGGCAAAAACGCCCCGGCGCCGCGATGGGCCGCGCGGTGGAAGCACGAGCGGACGCCAGTTCGTGTTGCGATGAAACCACGAGAGGAGCCACACGCGCTCGAAGCCCGCGAGATCCTGCAGGGCCTGCTCATAGTGGTGGCCGGGCAGCAGTTCGAGTTCGTTGCGCTCCGCGGCGGCCGCGACGGGTTGGTGGCCGGCCTGAAATTTCACCTGCTGCGTCGTGCGCAGGAAACCAATCGGGTGGAGCGTCAGCGAGGGTTCCAAGGCCCCGCAGATTCGCAGGGCACGGGTGTCGGCGACAAGGTATTCCGCGGGTCGGCGAACGCCGCGGGATTGAACCACCGATGAACACCGACGCGTTGCTCCGTGGCCACGAGCGTGAGCGAGTGGAAGCTCGATGCAGATTTCACGCCGGATTTTTAACACAGAGGACACAGAGGTGAACGGAGGTCGCAGAGGGATAGCCAGGGCTCCGGACCCAAGCATTCTCCCTTTGCCTGCCTGTGCTTCACCACCGAGAACGCTGCGCTTTAACCCAGCCCGTGCTCCGAACGCTCGTTTCCTGAATTCCTGGCTTCCGGCTCAAAAACGACGCCGGCCGAGCCGCGTCCCGGTGTTGCCCGTCCGCGCCGGGCGGTTGAGTGTGCGGGCGATGTCCTCATCACCTCCCGCCCCGCCGGCCCGCGAAATCATTTGCGCCGACGCGATCGCGTGGATGGAGGAACGCGGCCGGATCGAGGGAGCCTGCGCCGTGACCTCGCTGCCCGATGTGTCGGAGGTGGGACTCGCGCTCCCCGACTGGCGTGAATGGTTTCTCCGCGCCGTGCGCCTCGTGGTGGAGGCGGTGCCGGAAACCAGCGCCGCCGTGTTCTTTCAATCTGACATCAAGGAAGGCGGCCGCTGGATCGACAAGGGCGCGCTGGTGATTTCCGCGGCGGAGGAGGCGGGGGCACAGGTGCTGTTTCACAAGCTGGTCTGCCGCCGTCCGCCGGGAACGCTCACGGGTGGCCGGCCCGGCTATACGCATTTCATCGCCGTCTCGCGGGCGATGAAGTGCCCCGACGTGCTGCCGATTCCGGACATCATCACGGATCCCGGCCGAAGCTTGTGGATTCGCGCGATGGGCATCCGGGCCGCCGCGCATGCGGTCCGGTTCGCACGTGACCAGGTTGGGGCGAAATTGATCTTCGATCCCTTCTGCGGCGTCGGCACGGTACCGGCCGTGGCCAACGCGCTCGGTCTCGACGCCCTCGGCGTCGAGAAAGCCCGGAAGCGAGCGGAGCAGTCACGGACGGCTGAGGTGAAGAGCGTCGACTTGTAGGACGGCGGAGGGCGCAGAGCTGGAGTTGGAGTGGCACGGGTCTCCTGACCCGTGAAAGCCCGCCCAGGATGCATCCCACGGGTCGGGAGACCCGTGCCACCTCAATCACTCAGTCGAACTCTGCGCCCTCCCTTAACCTCCGCGCCCTCTGCGTTAAAAAGTCACCGCGTCGAACCGAATGCAGCGACCCATCGAACCGCGCCGGTCAGAGACGCGGCGCCACGCTTCAAGCCGCGACGTCCGCCAGCTTTCGCTCCTGCGCCACGAACCAGAGTGGCTGCCGTTCATCGTCGAGGATCGGGGTGATCCGCACGTCGACCCGATACGGGCTGCCGTCCTTGTGATAATTGAGGAGTTCCTCCCGGCAGGGGCGTAGATCGTGCAGGGCCGTGCGAATCCGATCCACGGCGGCGCGATCGGTCTGGGGTCCTTGCAGCAGCGCACCGGGTTTGCGTCCGCGGAGCTCGGCGAGCGTGTAACCACAGAGCGCGGTGAAGGCCGGGTTGATCCATTGCACCGTTCCCGCAGAATTCGTCACGACCATGGGCTCGGCTTCCGGCTTGGCCTGCGGCGCCAGGGCGGCAAAGAGGCGTTCCTTCAGCGTTGCGGGAGGAAGAATGGCCGGGACCGTCGCCCGGATCGCGACGGCGGCGGTGTCCTGGAGTCCGGCGACGAGCGCGCGCAGTTCGGTGTGAAACTCGAGCACGAGTTCAAAGTTCTCCCGCTCCGGCGCCGTCATGGCGCCAGACACATAGAGCGAAGCCCGGTCCTGGAGTACGTCCGCCAGCATCACGCGTGAACAGGTAGAATCGACGCCCGGGCAGTCAAAGGATTTTCGATTTTGAATTCTCGATTTTCGATTTCGGCGGGCGCGTGGGCTGGCCGCGAAGGAATCCGCCGCGCTATGCCTTTTTGCGGCCAACCCCCTCCGGGCCTCGAGAGACTCCTCACGCGATCAGCAGCAGCCGGCCAGCCCCGCGTTCCTTCGGGGCGCGGTGGATGCAGGGCGGCACCGGGCAATCGGGGGATTGAACCGCAATCCGCCAGAGATGGCCCAGGCCGAAGCTGAAAGGCCTGGCTCCAGCCAGTGGGACGTAGTGGAGGTCCTGACACGTCTCGGCCAGATGGGCGCGGAAATCGTCGTCATCCGCGCCGCCGAACCGGCGCAGAAGGTCGGCGCGAATTTCCGGGTCGTCGATCCGCCACCGCGCCTCGTCGTTGCGCAACCCTTCCGACGGCGCGCCCGCATAGGTGCAGAGGATCGTTTCCGCCGCGATCGGCGCGCTGTCGGCGTGAAAAGAGTAGACGTGCGTCGGGGCCTGCGGCTCTTCCTCGTCCTGCGGATAGGCGGAGATGGCGTTCAGCTCGGGCGCGAGCCCCGCGGCCCGCAGCCGGGCTTCGTCGGCGAGCATCACCTCCACGGCTTCGCGTCCCGCGGCGGTCAGCGGCAGCGAGCGCAGCCGATCCGCGCTGAGCGGCGCGATGCCGTCGATACTGCCGAGCTGCCGCACGACCTCCGCAAAATCACCGCTGAGTTCACGCGGCCAGCAGACCGCGTTGATGCCGTCAGAGAATGGTGCGGCCAGCCACTCATCGAAAGTCTCCACCACCCGGATGCGCGGATAACCGGCGGGAAGGCTGACGGACGGAAGGTTCATGCCGCACGACGATGAAATGGCCGGGGCGGGGTTTGCCACTCATCTTCCACCGGGCGATTTACGCGCGAGGATGTTTCCCTCGTGCATCGTACGATCGTTCTCCAGTTTCGTCCCGTCTCTCGCATACCCCATGATGCCATCCCCCAGGACCGTCTCGTTTATCCCGCGACTGCTCGTCGCGGTCGTTTCAATTCTATTGCTCTGGAGCCAGCACCTGGCGTTCGCCGCGTCGCCCACGGGCCAGCCCAACTCCGGAATTCCCGCGAACTGGCGCAACATCGTCAGCGGCTGGACGATTCCAGACGAAGATTACGCGGATCAGCCGTACATCGTGAAGGCCGACGACGGAGCGTGGGTCTGCGTCATCACCACGTCCGACGGCCACGAGGGCGCCACCAGCCAGCACATTGTCGCGACGCGGAGCACCGACTTCGGTCGCACGTGGTCGCCGTTGATCGCGATCGAACCGGCCGGTCCGCCCGAGTCCTCCTACGTCACGATGCTGAAGACGCCCGCCGGACGGCTCTACGTCTTCTACAATTACAACCAGGACAACCTGCGCGCGGTGAAGCGGACCGATGGCATCATGGAGAAGCGCGTCGATACGCTGGGCTACTTCGTGTTCAAGTATAGCGACGACCACGGGAAGACCTGGTCAAAGGAGCGCTACGAGATTCCCGTCCGGGAAACGGCGGTCGACCGCGCGAACATCTACGGCGGCAAGGTGCGTTTCTTCTGGCATGTCGGCCGTCCGCTGATTCATCAGGGCGCCGCCTACGTAACCCTGCACAAGGTCGGCAATTTCGGCCCGACCTTCATGACGAAGTCAGAGGGAAATTTCCTGCGCAGCGACAACCTGCTGACGGAGCGCGATCCCACGAAGATCCGCTGGGAAACGCTGCCCGATGGCGACGTCGGCCTGCGCGCGCCGGCCGGTGAGATTGCCGAGGAGCACAGCATCGTCGCACTGTCCGACGGCAGTCTCTTCACCGTCTATCGCACCGAAACGGATCATCCGGGCCAGGCGTATTCGCGCGACCGCGGTCATACGTGGACCAAGCCGGAATTCATGACCTACGGCCCGGGGGCGCGAAAGGTGAAGCACACCCGCGCGGCCAACTTCGTTTGGAACGCCGGCGATGGCCGCTACCTCTACTGGTTCCACAATCACGGTGGCTTCACCTACGCCAACCAGCGCAATCCCGCCTGGCTCGCGGCTGGACACGAGGTGGACACTCCCGCCGGCAAGGAGATCGCCTGGTCGGAACCGG
Organism: Opitutia bacterium; assembly: GCA_947472765.1. Taxonomy (GTDB): domain Bacteria; phylum Verrucomicrobiota; class Verrucomicrobiia; order Opitutales; family Opitutaceae; genus ER46. Next base: position 48,306 of record CANJCM010000014.1, on the reverse strand, counting down.
AGATCCTCCTCTACGACGACGACTGGAGCGTGCGCATGAGTTATCCGGATTTCGTGGCGGACGCCGGGCGCTACTTCATCACCGAAACGCAGAAGACGATCGCGCGGGTGCACGAGGTGCCGGCGGAATTCCTTGAGATGCTCTGGAATCAGCGTACGGTCAGGACCGTCACGCGCCACGGACTGGTCGTGGACGGCGGGCCCGACATCGATCGGAGCGCACGGCAGCTGAAGTTGCCGCGCCTGCCGGATCTCGGCTCGACGAAGGAGAAGGAAGGCGGAGGCTTCACCGTCGAATTCGCCGTGAAGCTGAATTCGACGGAGGGCGGCCAGACGCTGATCGAGGCGCGCGATGAGAACGGCAATGGCTTCTCGGTGGGCACGACGGACCGCGGCACGGTGCAAGTCTCGCTGCGCGGCGCGCTCGGGCCTTCCTCGACGAGCAGCTTCTCCAGCGACGTGCGCGACTTTGGCCTCGGCGAGATTTCGTGGGACTGCGATCCCGGCCTGCTCAAGGTCGGCGAGTGGCAGCACTTCGGCATCATCGTGGATGGCGGACCCAAGATCATTTCCTTCGTCGTCGACGGGAAACTCAACGACGGCGGCGATCGCCGCCAGTTCGGCTGGGCCCGCTTTCCGCCCGAGCTGCGCACGATTGCCGCTACCGATCGAGTCACAGTCGCTCTCCGGTTTCGCGGGGAGATGCGTGAGGTCCGGATCTACGACCGGGCTCTTCGCACCAGCGAGATGGTGGGCAACTGGCGGGCCGGCTTCGGGGGAAAGTAGCCGGCAGGAAATCGAGTTCAGCCGGGGAAAACCGAGTCACGGGCCATCGGGCCCAGGTACGAGCAGGGTGGGGGATCCGCAGATGACTGAAGATGCCTGCAGATAACTGCCCAAACCGGCGCACAGAAGCCAATCCAAGGCCATCCCAAGTTCCGATGCGCGGTCTGTAGTCCGTTGTCTGTCCTCCGCCCTCCGTCCTCTGCCGTCCGCGGCTCGTCCCATCGGCTCGAAATCTTCCGTCATCTGCGGATCGCACCGGCTCGGCTGATCGGCGGCCCTCCCATTCCGCGCCAGATGTGGAAGACGAGGGGTGATGCCAGGATTCGGGATATTTCAGCGATTTTCCGCTCTGCACGACGGAAGGTGCGCGAGAGCAGTCGAACACGCTTTCGCAACCGGCCCGCTCAAACGTGGCCGTCCCACGACGGCGAGCGCGCTCGATTGAGACTCGCCGAGGGAGAGATTCCGAATCCTAGTATGCCTCCTTTTTTCCGTCCCACGCAGTCTGAAACGAATCTTGACCGGCCTTCCGCACGCCGCACCGTGTCCCTTCCGCACTTTCTTGCCTGATGGTGTAATGGTAGCACAGGCGACTTTGACTCGCCTAGTCATGGTTCGAATCCATGTCGGGCAGCCATTCGACGCGCTTCGCTTGCTCATGGCCTGCGGCCAAAGATAGGGCTGATAGTCCTGAGCAAGGGCCAACGGCCCGCGTCGAAGGACTCATGGCCTGCGGCCGGCAACGCCCCGCATACCGAGGCCCGCGGTGAATGGCCCTGAGCCGTTCGACAACCGGAGCAAGGCGGCCGTCGCTTCAATTTTGACGCTTCGCACTTCGCCGCCGGGGGCGACCTGCGTGCAGTCCTCGCTGAGGTTTTTCGAAGAGAAAGTGAGCATGAGACAGGGTTCAGGGTTCGATCACGTAGAGCACCGTGGCCCCGGCGGCCATGACGCGGAAGTTGCCGGTGGCGATGTTGCCGTCGTCGATCCAGCGATCGACCTGTTGGAGTTGCGAAAGCGTCATCGTGCTCCCGGCGACGGCAATGGACGCCCGCAATCTGGCCGGGTAGGCGTCCCACGAATCAATGTTGTTCCAATCGTAATAGCCACCGAACGGCGTCACCCGCATCCACCGGGTTTTGCTGAGATAGGGCGCCATGACGGGAGGAACAAAGTGGGGCCCGCCATCGGCCGGAAAAATTCCCGCTTCCTGCGCATACTGGGTGAACGCCGTGGCAAACACCCGGCAGTCGTTCTGATAAGCCGATGTCCGCGACCGCAAATTGATCCGTTGCACCGCGGTCCACCCCAGCATCGTCAGGGTGGATATAATCAACACCACGATCATGAGCTCGATCAGGGTGAAACCGCGGTTGGCGGAGTTGAGTTTCATGAGGTGGGAAGTTTGGCGGCGACGGCGGTGCGCCTGAGGCAGGATCCTGCCTTTCGGTTGCGGGCTGGAGCGCGGGCGCATCGCTACGGACCGGAGCGGTCGTCGGCAGTGCCGTGCCACCGGGCCGGCCCCGCGTCTGGCTAAATTTGCATTGAGCGCGACTGGTTCCGCGCGAAGCGTGGCGCACCCCATGAAAGCCGCTTTGCTTTTTCTCCTCCTGACGGCGAGCGCCGCCGCGCAGACCGCCGCCGAACTCTACCAGACCAGTTGCGCCGCCTGTCACGGCGCCCAGATGCAGGGCGCCGCCCAGTACAGCCCGCTCCGCAAGCGCGACTGGCTCTACGGCGGATCGAAGGCCGAGATGGTCCGCACCGTCACCTACGGCATCGCGGGCAAGGAAATGATCCCGTGGGGGAAAGTGCTTTCCGCCCAACAGATCGAGGGGCTCGTCGACTACATCATCGCCAGTCGCGATGCCATGCCTGCCGCGCCCGCGGCGAAACCGGACACGCTCAAGCTCGCCGATTACACCGTCCACATCGAGCGGTTGGTCGAGACCGGGTTTCGTTCGTCGCCGTGGGGCATCGAGTTTGTCGATGCGCACCGCGCGCTGATCACCGAACAGCGCGGCGGCCTGCGCTGGCTCGTGGACGGCAAACTCGATCCGGAGCCGATCCTCGGACTGCCCGAGACGGTCCAGTACGGGACCGGCGGCATGCTGGATCTCGCGATCGACCCGGACTATGCGCTCAACGGCTGGATTTACATCGGCTACGTTCATCCGCTCGGGAACAGCGGCCGCACCGACGAGCGGCCGGCGATGACGCGGATCATCCGCGGCCGGGTGATCGACTACCGCTGGGTGCAGCAGGAGCTGCTGTTCAATGTCCCGGACGATTTGTACTTCATCAATCGCGGCCGCTGGGGCTGCCGGATGCTCTTCGATAAGGCGGGCCAGCTCTACTTCACGATCGGCGACATCCGGGAGAACGACGACGTGCAGAAACTCAACAAGCCCGCCGGGAAGACCTACCGGATCAACCGCGACGGCTCGATTCCGAAGGACAATCCCTACGCCGGCCGCGCCGACGCGCTCCAGGCGATCTTCACGATCGGGAACCGCAACGTGCAGGGGATCGCCCAGCACCCGGTGACCGGGCAAATCTGGGGCACCGAGCATGGCCCGATGGGCGGCGATGAACTGAATATTCTCAGGCTGGGCCGCAATTATGGCTGGCCGGTGATCTCCTACGGGATCGACTACGACGGCAAACCCATCACCAACCTGACCGAAAAGGAAGGCATGGAGCAGCCGGTGAAATACTGGAAGCCGTCGCCCGCGCTGAGTGCGATGGAGTTCTACACCGGTGACCTGTTTCCGAAGTGGAAAAATCAGGCGTTCGTCGGCGCGCTGGTGTTTCAGGAGATCAAGCGGCTGAAACTCGACGGCGAGAAAGTGGCCGAGGAGGAGATCTTCATGAAGGGCTACGGCCGCGTGCGGGACATCAAGACCGGACCCGAAGGAGCGATCTACATTTTGCTCAACGAGCCCGATCAGGTCCTGCGGCTCACGCCGGCGAAGTAGTTTCCGGGTGTTCGGTCGAAACCCGAGCCTTGGTCGATTCCGTGCAATCCGTGCACTCTGTGGTCCAAGGCTCCGGAGTTTGACCACGGAGTGCACAGATCACACCGAGTGAATGTCGAAGAGCCTCTGACTCCTGGATTCGTGGCTTCAGGCTCCATGAATTGACGTCCGATTATTCGCCAACCTCCCCAACCAATGAACCTCACCTGGCACGAAGCGACGGATGCCGACGTCGGCTTGCTCGCGGATTGGAATCTTCAGCTGATCCGCGACGAGCAGCACCGCAATCCGATGAACGTCGAGCAGCTCGCAGAGCGGATGCGAAACTGGCTGCGGACGGGCGAGTATCGCGCCATCGTTTTCTCGGCGGGCGACGAACCGGTCTGCCACGCCGTCTTCAAGCAGGAGCCGGAGCTGATTCACGTCCGCCAGTTTTTCGTGCGCCGTGATCGCCGTCGCCTGGGCATCGGTCGCGGTGCGGTCGCAATCCTCAAGCAGCAAATCTGGCCCCGCGGCGTGCGGCTCACGGTCGACGTGCTCTGTCACAACCCCGGCGGCGTCGCCTTCTGGCGCAGCGTGGGCTACCGCGATTACAATCTCACGCTGGAGATCATGCCTTAGCTGGTCACGGGTAGCTGCGGCGGCTCCCGGTTCGCCTCGGTTATCCAATCCATTTGAACAGGAGGTAAACCGAGGGAAAATCCGAGTTCGAGCCTATCGAACAGGAAGGCCGGGGAGATCGGGAACGGTGAGACGACGATCTCCCCGATCCCCGAAAAAACTAAATACCTCTTGCGGAATATAGTCTGCGGTCCATGGTCACCGCATGGAGCTGGTGCAAATCTACGAGTGCCTGTGCGACCGGACCCGGTTGCGGCTGTTGCACCTCCTGACGCAGGGACCGCTCTGCGTGTGTCACTTTCAGTCCGTGCTGCGTGAACCGCAGGTGAAGATTTCCAAGCACCTCGCGTATCTGCGCACCCGCGGTCTCGTCACCGTGACGCGCCGGGGCAACTGGATGGTCTATTCGCTGCCGGAAAAGCCGTCGCGCGAACTCGCCGCGAACCTCGCTTGCCTGCAGGACTGCGCGGCCGAAGAGCCGGCGTTTCGTCAGGATCTGGCACGCCTCAAGAAATTGGCCCCCGCGGTCGAGGAATGCGGCTGCGCCCCGAAGTGAACATGACTGCCTCCAAACCCACCGTCCTCATTCTCTGCACCGGCAACTCGTGCCGGAGTCACCTTGCGGAGGGCATCCTCCGCTCCGTCGCCGGCGACTTCCTGAACGTCGCAAGTGCGGGCTCGAAGCCGGCCGGTTACGTTCATCCGCTGGCGATTCAGGTGATGCGGGAGATCGGCATCGATCTCTCGGCGCACACCTCGAAGCACATGAACGAGTTTCTGACTCAGCCCGTGGAGACGGTGATCACGGTGTGCGGCAATGCCGATCAGGCGTGTCCGGTGTTCCCGGGACAGGTGAACCGGCATCACTGGCCCTTCGACGACCCGGCGCATGCGGTGGGGACCGACGAGGAGAAACTCGCGGTTTTCCGGCGCGTGCGGGACGAAATCGGCCAGACCTTCACGGCGTACGCCGAAGGGCGGAAGGATCAGCGGCAGGCGCGGTGAATTTTGGATTTTGGATGTGGATGTCGCTTCGCTCGGTAACTCGATTTTGGATCTTTGACCCAACCCCGAAAATTTTATGAGCACTCAATCATCCTGTGGCTGTGCCACCGAAACGACGGCGCCCGCGGCCGCAATGGGCCTCAAGATTTCCGCGTTGAAGAGCGCGCTGGCGGCGGCGCCGGAGCTGCCGATCACGGTGCTGTGGACGGACGGTGAGCCGATTGAGGCGAACTTTCATGTGACGGAGATCGGACGCGTCCAGCGCGACTTCGTCGACTGCGGCGGCACGATTCGCCGCGTGGTGACCTGTTTGCTGCAGACGTGGGTGGGCGAGGACACCGACCACCGGATCACGGCGGGCAAGCTGCTCAAGGCTTTCGCGCACGCCGGGCCAATTCTTGGGGCGGAGGATCTGCCGGTCGAGTTGGAGTATGAGACCTGCAACGTCGTGCAGCTCGTGCTGGCGGAGATCCGGCAGGAGCCCGGCCGGTTCGTGCTCCAGCTCGGTTCGAAGCATACGGACTGTTTGGCGAAGGAACTCTGCCTTCCCGCGGGCACGGGCGCCAAGGGTGGATGCTGCTAGCCCATGGCTGACGGCATCGCCAGGCACCTGTCGTTTCTCGATCGCTATCTTACGGTCTGGATCTTCGCGGCCATGGCCGTCGGAGTGGCGCTGGGTCATTTCGTCATCCGGGATCCCGAGGCGTTCTTCGCGCCGTTCACGGTCGGCACGACGAATCTTCCGATCGCTTTTGGTCTCATCCTAATGATGTACCCGCCGCTCGCAAAGGTGAGGTACCGCGAACTGCCCAAGGTCTTCGCCGACACCCGGGTGCTCAGTCTCTCGCTGATCCAGAACTGGATCGTCGGACCGCTGTTGATGTTCCTGCTGGCGGTGACCCTCCTGCGCGACCATCCGGATTACATGGCGGGACTGATCCTCGTCGGCATCGCCCGCTGCATCGCGATGGTGCTGGTGTGGAATGATCTCGCCGGCGGCAGTCGCGAGTATGCCGCGGGCCTGGTGGCGTTGAACAGCGTGGCCCAGATTGTGAGCTATGCGGCGTTCGCGTGGCTGTATCTGACGGTGTTGCCGCCGTACTTTGGGCTCGAGGAGCGGGTGGTGGACATCGCGATGGGCGATGTCTTCCGGAGCGTGATGACTTATCTCGGGATCCCGTTCGCCGCCGGAGCGCTGAGTCGCGTCGTGCTGGTACGGTGGAAGGGCGAGGAATGGTATGAAGGCAAGTTCGTGCCGCGGATCTCACCCCTGACGCTCGGCGCGTTGCTCTTCACGATTGTGATGATGTTCACGTTCAAGGGTGAGTCGATCGTGCGGCTTCCGCTCGACGTCGTGCGCATCGCGGTCCCGCTGGTGATCTATTTCGCGGTGATGTTCTTCGTGAGCTTCTTCATGGCGCAGAAGCTCGGCGCGGACTATCCGCGGTCGGCCACGCTCGCGTTCACCTCGGCGGGAAATAATTTCGAGCTCGCGATCGCGGTCGCGATCGGGGTTTTCGGGCTCAACTCCGGCGTGGCGTTCGCCGCGGTGGTGGGGCCGCTCATCGAAGTGCCGGCCCTGATTCTCCTCGTGCAGGTCGCGCTGCGGCTGAGAGGAGAGACGGCGGCAAGGCAGAGGACAAACTGAAGGACCGGCTCAGCCGGCTCCCGCAGGATGGGACAACCGCGCGCGCCTCTGGGCACGATTTTGTCATCCATTATCTGAATTCCGAAGTTGGCCTCGTAGCCCGCTGCGTAAGCAGCGGGACGCCTCATGCCGAGCGATCGAGAAATCCCTGTCCTCACGGACAGGGCCACGCCGAGCCAATCAACCTTGGAATCCAGGCATTGAATGACATCGCGTCCAGATCCGGGCCGGGCTTCCGCGGCCGCTCCGCTTCGGTCGTCATCTGATGGATGACCACCCATCCCGGTGGATGCAGGGCGGGGCGCCGCTTCGCCCTTTGTAACGTAATACGTGACGTGGAAAGCGTGGGTTGGTTCGGGAATGGGAGGTGAGGAGGGGGCTAAGAACCTCCGAAGCGGATGGCCCGCCAGCGGGTTGCCTGCTTCGGCCGATGTACCCGGAAATGGGCGTCGTGCTTTGGCGAAGGCGTTCCTAGAATCATCTATCCGCCGAGAACACGGTGGGTCACCTATGCGAAACGATTACCTCCAGAGCGCGCTGCTTGTCATCGATGACCCCACCATTTTGGTGAACGTCATTTCCCGTCGGGTGAAACAATTGCGGCGTGGCAATCGTCCCCTGGTCGAGTCGCTGGAAAAACTTTCGCTCGAGGACACCGCGCTGCGTGAAGTCGCCGAGGGCAAGATCACCTACGAGCTCGCCACCGTCGAGGACCTCGCGAAGAACCACGGCTCTCGTCGCGACTAAGTTTTCCGTCGCGCCGGCGTCGCCTAAGCGATCCGGCCGATGAGCAGGATGGTCTCGTAGCGAACCTGGACGGAGTTCTGGCCGGCGTCGCAAAAGCGATCGAAGACCTCGTCCACCGCGGCGGTCACATCGGCACCGGCCGGCGTGTCGCGGGCCGGAATATAAGAGCGGGAAAAGACCAGCGCGCGCAGTCCCTCCCGGTCGAGCGCATGGGCATGCGGCCAGGTCAGGCTTTCGGGGTGAGCTCCGAAAAACTGCTCCACGCCGGCGCGCTGTTCCTGAATACCGAGCAACTGCCACTTTTCGCCGCCAAACCGGCCGAGGACGGCGTCGAGGGCGCGCTGCAACGGATCTGTCGCCAGCCGCTCATTCCAGATCAGGGCGACGAGGCCGTCGGCCGTGAGCACGCGCCGGCACTCCCGGCGCGATCGCTCGAGGTCGAACCAATGGAAGGCCTGCGCGGCGGTCACAAGTTGCACGGAGTGATCGGGCAGGGGGATTGATTCCGCACTGCCGGCGAAACTGCGATAGGTTGGAAGACCTCCGAGCAGGTGGTCACAGGCCCGGCGCATGTCGGCGTTCGGTTCGACGGCGACCACATCGTAACCAACGCGGAGGAGTCCCTGCGTGAGTAATCCGGTCCCTGCACCCACATCAACCACGCGGCCCGGGGTGGGACAGCGCCGCTGCAATTCCGCCAGCAACGCGGCGGGGTAATCCGGCCGCGAGGCGACGTAGTCGGCGACCTTCGGCCCGAAGATCGAATGAACGCCACCCGCGGAGGAAAAGAGGGCGCGAAGTTTTTCGCCGGCGCGGGAATCCATGCCCGAATCCCTACCGCGCCCCCCGGCCCGGGGGCGACGCTGAACGCGGCGGACGGGCCAAGCCGTCCGCTCAGGTCCCGCCGGAATGACCGGAAACGCCGGTGTCACGCTCGAGTTCGTGCGCCCGTGAATCGGGGGCCTGCTCCTGCGGCTCCCGGGGAATCAACGGGGCGTCCCGCCCCAGTGGTTCGTGATCGTGCGGGGTGGAGAGGGTCTTGGATCGCTTCGGCTTCGGTCCCGGGCCGCGTGCGCCGATTCCGGGTCGGGCTTCGCTGGCGAGGCCCCCCTGACCGGGAGGCGGTGTGCGCGGCGGGAGGGATTTCCTGGATGCTTTGGTCTCGTCGGCCATGCCACATGGACAAGGACGGGGCGGCATGGTTCGAGGAGGGGAGTTTGCCCGATTGCCGGCGCGGGGGGGATTCGGTTAGGATGACGGTAAATCAGCCCCGATATTCCCATGATCGATTCGTTGACGGAAACCCGGTTGGAACGATTGAAGGCGGTCGAGCAGAAGGTTCTGTGGCTCGCGACGCAGATTGTGCATCACGCGAATCACGTCCGCCCGAATCCGGACGGCATCAAGGTCGGCGGCCATCAAGCTTCGAGCGCGTCGGTCGTGACGATCCTCACGGCGCTTTATTTCGATTTCCTGCAGGCGGGGGACAAGGTCTCGATCAAGCCGCACGCCTCGCCGGTGTTTCACGCCATCCAGTACCTGCTCGGACGCCTCGACGTCCGCTACCTGAAAACCCTGCGGGAACTGCACGGGCTGCAGGCATATCCCAGCCGGACGAAGGATCCGGATCCGGTGGATTTCTCCACGGGTTCGGTCGGGCTCGGTTCGATCGCCCCGAATTTCGCCGCCCTCGCCCACGACTATTTGCGCACGCATCGCTTCACGGCGGACAGCGAATCCCCGCCGCGTTTCGTGAGCCTGGTGGGCGACGCGGAACTCGATGAAGGCTCCGTGTGGGAAGCGGTGGCGGAGCCCGCGCTGCAGGGATTGGAACGCGTGCTGTGGATAGTGGATTTGAACCGGCAGAGCCTCGACCGGGTCATTCCCGGAATCCGCGTGCGCTGCTGGCGCGAGATGTTTGCGGCGAACGGCTGGAATGTGATCGACGTGAAGTACGGCGGCCGGTTGCAGGCGGCGTTCGCGGAACCGAATGGCGAACTCCTGCGCGGCTGCCTGGATGAGCTTTCGAACACCGCGTACCAGCGCCTGCTGCGGCTGCCCGGTGCGGGACTGCGCGAGTGGCTGCCCCGCAAGAGCCGGTTTCCGCGCGAGCTGGCGCGACTGCTCGGTCATTGGAGTGATCCGGAACTCGAGCAGTTGATCGGCAATCTCGGCGGACACGACTTTCCCGCGCTGCAGGCGGCGCTGGCGGAGGTGAAGGCGAAGCCCGGCCCGCACGTGATGTTCGCGTACACGTTGAAGGGCTGGGGACTCCCGAGCGTGGGGCACCCGCAGAATCACTCCGTGCTGCTGACGCCCGCGCAGATGGCGGAATTCCAGAGCCGGCTCGGCATTGCCACGGGCGGGGAATGGGCGGGTTTTGCGCCGGGAACGCCGGGGGCGGAACTGTGCGCGGAAGCGGCGGGCCGGCTGCGGCGCCAGTCGCGGCCGCCGCGCGAGAGCAGTGCGGCGCTGTCGATTCCGGTTTCGGTCGGGTGCGTCCACTCCGGGGTCCGTTCGACGCAGCAGACGTTCGGCAACATCCTGACCGCCGTGGCCCGTGAATGTCCGGCGCTGGCGCGGCGCATGGTGACAGTCAGCCCGGATGTCGCGAGTTCCACTAACCTCGGGGGCTGGATCAACAAGCAGGGAGTCTGGCAGCGCGAAGCGACCGAGGAGTTCCTGCCGCCGGAGTCGGGTGAGGCGGCGCTGAAATGGCGGACGTCACCGGAAGGCCAGCACGTCGAGCTCGGGATCTCCGAGAACAACCTCTTCATGGCGCTGGGGCAGTTCGGACTCACGCACGAGCTGTTTGGCGAACTCACGCTGCCGGTGGGCACGCTCTACGATCCGTTCGTGCGCCGCGGGCTCGACGCGTTCTTTTACGGCACCTATGCCGGGGCCCGGTTCATCGTCGTCGGAACGCCGTCAGGAATCACGCTGGCCCCGGAGGGCGGGGCCCATCAATCGCTGGGCAGCCAGTCCATCGGCACCGAGATGCCGGAGCTCGACGCCTACGAGCCGTGCTTTGGGCGCGAACTCGAAGTGATTTTTCTGCATGCGCTCGAGCAGATGGTGGAACGCCGGAGCTCGGCGTATCTCCGGCTCAGCACCCGGGGGATTGATCAGGCCTTGTTGCCGGAGCCCGCCGATGCGGCGGTGGCGGAGGCCTGGCGCCGGCAGGTGATCCGCGGCGGCTACCGGCTCGCGGATTCGAGCGCGGAACCGGGCTATGATCCCGTGCGCAACGTGATCAACGTTTTCGCCGTGGGCGTGGTGGTGCCCGAGGCACTGACGGCCCGCCATCACCTGCGGGCCGAGGGCATTTTTGTGAACGTCATCAACGTCACCGGGCCCGGTCCGCTGTACCGCGATTTTCACGCCGCGCGGCTCGGTCATCGCGCCGGGGAAAGTCACCTCGAGTCATTGGTCCCGCCGACCGAACGCGCGGCGCCGGTGGTGACGATTTGTGATGATCATCCCCACGCCCTGGCCTGGGTCGGCGGGGCGCTGGGATCAAAGACCTATCCCCTCGGCGTGACCCGATTCGGCCAGTCCGGGAGCCGCACGGATCTCTACCGGGAGTATGGCCTCGACGCGCGACAGATTGCCGAGGTCTGCCGCGCCGCCGTGACGCGGGTCGAGCGGGCGCGGTAGCGGCGTCTGGGCCGAAAAAACGGAAGGGCGCGGACTTTGATCCGCGCCCTTCTGCTAAACGACGCCGGCGATGCCGGCGGCTCGAGATTACTTGCTCAGGAACAGCTCACTTTGGATGAGCTGGTGGACGATGCTGCGGACGCCGTATTGGTCCGACTTGGCGGCGGCAATAATCTGTTCGACGCGTTCACGATCGGCGAACCGCACCGGGGCGCCGGTCGCGTAAACGGCGAGCTGCTTCGTGATGTTACGGGCGATCTGGGCCTCGTCCTTCAGCAGAAGCTGCTTGAAGTCACGGATGTCGCGGAACTCCCGGCCATCCGCCATCTGGCCGCTGGCATCGACCGGCAGCGCGTAGTGAAAAGCAAACGGCCAGCCATTCTTCCCGAAGCCGTGTTCTGGCTCGTGATTGATGGCCGCGGCGCGGTACCGCTCGCGCCAGGCGCCCATGACGTCGAAGTTCTCGAGCGCGAAACCCGGCGGGTCGATCTTGCGGTGGCACATCGCGCAGCTCTCGTCGGCGCGGTGCTTGTCGAGTTGCTGGCGGATGGTGACGGCACCGCGAATGTCGGGTTCGACTGCCGGAACGGCGGCCGGGGGCAGCGGAATCTCGAAGCCGACGATCCGGCTCATGATCCACTTTCCGCGAATTACGGGCGACGTCGTCGTGCCGTTCGCGGTGACCTTGAGCACACTGGCCTGGGTCATGAAACCGCCCCGGACGCTGTCGGAGGGAAGGGCAACACGCCGCATCTGAATGCCGTCGACGCCCGGAATCCTGTAGTGGGCGGCGAGGCGCTCGTTGAGGAAGGTGAAGTCGGAGTGGACGATGTTGCGCGCCGGCAGGTTGTGCTGGAGCAGCTCGGTGAAGAGCAACCGCGACTCGGAGACGGCCGCCTCGCTGAGGGCCTCATCGAGGTAGTAATCGTTATAGAGCGACGTCGACGGCGTGGTTTCCTCGATGCGGCGAATCTCAAGCCAGTAGTCGAGGAAAGCGGAGACGAAACGTTCCGACTTGGCGTCGGCCAGCATGCGCTCGGTCTGGGCCTTCAAAACCTCCGGGCGATGGAGCTCACCCTTGGCCGCGAGGCCGCGGAGGGCGGCATCCGGCTCGGAGTTCCAGAGGAAGAGCGCGAGGCGGGTGGCCAGCGCATAATCGTCGAGCCGCCCCTGGTTCTCGTCGACAAAGACAAAATTCGGCGAGGCGAGAACGGCGGTGTAACCGACGAGCATCGCACCCGCGAAACCGATCTTCGCCTTGAGGCGTTCCTTGATCACGCCGAGGAAGAGCTGGACGTCGGATTCCTGCACGGGCCGGCGGTAGGCGCGGGCCATGAAATTCCGGAGGAGGCGCTCGGCATCCTGCTCGGGGTTCGCCGATTCCACTTCGACGGGAACGGCGCGAGGGGTGCCGCCGCCGCGTCCGTATTCGCCGCCACCCATCCGGCGGCCGGCACCGGCGCGGCTGCCGTTGACGAGTTCAACGGTGACCGTGCTCTCGGGCACGCGCTTGAGCGGCAGATCGCCGAACAGCAGCTTGTAGCCGGCGGTGGTGGAATCGTCGTACAGCGGTCCTTCAATTTCCATCCAGCGGAAAGCCACGCCGGGAGCGCCGTCGCGTTGGGCAAGGGGATTGGTGTAGCCGCCCTGGAAGCCGGTCGGACGAGAGCGGAAGAACCGGGAGGCATCGGTCACGATGCCTTCGTTGGGAAGGAGGTAAACGTCGCCCAAGTCCTGCACCTCGACCTTGGGATGAAGATCGATGCCACCAAGACGGCGGTTGCTCGGACCACTGTGGGTATAAATCGTGACGTACTCGGAGCGGCGGCCCTCGGTAATGTCGTCGTAGTTGGCGGAGAAGAACTGGCGCTTGTTCGGAGTGCCGGTCATGTCACGGCCGTTGGCGAACTTCGTGGTGTAGCCGAACGGACCGGCCCAGAAGGTGAAGCCGCTAAATTTGATGTTATAGCGGCCGGCGACCGGGGCGCGGAAATTGGACCAGCGTGAGGAAAACCCGGTGACGTAGTTGCTTGAAATCCAGCCGCTCGCCTCGAGTTCACGCGTGGCGGGGTCGCTTTCCCCGACCGTGGGCGGCGCGTAGTACTGGCGGACGTCGGGCTGCGCCTTGTAGCCGAGGATCGGGGCTTTCATCCGCTCCGGGCCGCCCGCGTTACTGTTCACGTTCGGCAGCCACTGCGTCATACCGCCTTCTTCGCGGGCATAGTAGCGCTTCTTGGTCGTGGGCGGCTGGTCCAACTTCACGGCCATGAGCTGACGCATCGCGGCATCGGCGGCCGACATGTAGCGCTGCATGTGCACGTAGGAGACATCGAGGCCCCGGCTGACCTTGTTGAAGTTGTACGCTTCGCCGTCCTCCGGGAGCTGGCTCTGCACCTGCAGCCACGGAGCCTGGAAGATATCGCGGATCACGCTCTCGTATTCGCTCCGGTTCAGCCGGCGCCGCATCGTTCGGCCCTCGATGGCGATGCGTTCCTTTTCCGAGACGATGAGCGACGACGCGATGCCGTTCACGAAGCTCTTCATCTCGTCGGCGGCCGGCCGCTTCTTCTCCTTCGGGGGCATCTCGCCCGTCTGGACGCGGTCGTGGACCTTCACCCACAAGTTGAAGTTATCGCCGTTCTCGGGCGAATACGTGACCGAGGTCAGGTCGAGGCCGCCCTCCTTGTCGACGTCGTTGTGACAGCTCGAGCAATGGCGGTCAGTGAACGCGGCGACTTCGTCGGCGGGGAAACTGGCGGCGGCACGCACGGGACCCGCCGCGAGGGCGACGAGGCCGGCTACGGTGAAAGCGGTCCGGGCGCCGGGGGAAATGAACGTTTTCATAGGCGAAGTGTAACTGCGAAAAAGAGGAGAGCCGCGCCCGGCGAAAATCGCCGGCGCGGCTGCTTTAAAGCCCGTCAGGTGTGAGGGAGTGAGGAACCCGAGCCATCTCAGGTCATCTCCAGACCGCGCATTGTGCCGGTGGAGGACGAGAACTTGTCCACGTCGATGCCCATCCGATGAATCATCGAGAGGAGCAGGTTGGTGAGCGGATAGTTCAGCGTCGGCTCGCGATCGAAACCGATGTGCTGGCCATGCTTGAAGCCGCCGCCGGCGAGCAGCACCGGCATGTTGAAGCAGACGTGCTGGTTGGCGTCGCCGAAGTTCGAACCGAAGTAAACCATCGTGCGGTCGAGGAGCGTGTCCTGATCTTCCTTCACGCTCTTCAGGCCGCTGTAGAGGTGGTTCAGCATCTTCATGTGCTGCATGTCGAGCGCCCGGAGCTGCGCGAGCTTCTCCTCGGACTTACCGTGGTGGGAGAGATTGTGGTAGTCCTCGGTGATCGAGGCATCGGTGATGCCTTCGACGATCGGCGTCGAGGAGCTGTTCAGCATGAGCGTGACCGCCCGGGTGGAGTCGGTCTCGAAGGCGATCTTGGCGAGGTCATACATCGACTTCACCTTGCCGAAGAAATTCGCGGCGCTGGTCGGGTCGACGATCGGGGCCGTGTTCACGACCGGCTTCGGCTTGCGCTCCCAGCCCTCGGACTCCTTGAGGCGGCTCTCGAGATCGCGGACGCTCGTGAAGTATTGATCGAGGCGCTCGCGGTCACGGACGGGAAGGTCGCGCTGCAGGCCCTTGGCCTGCGTGGCGACGGCGTCGAGCACGCTCCGGCCGTTTTCGAGCCGGGTGATCGTCGCGGCGACTTCGGCCTCCGAACCCTGCACGAAGAGCTGCTTGAAAACTGCGGCGGCGCTGGTCTCCGGCGGAATCGCGACGCCCGTGCCGGTGCACGAGAGACTGCGGTTGTTCGTGTTCACCGCCAGCGTCAGGGACGGGAAGCGAGTGAGGGTGCCAATGCGCTCGGCAATCAACTGGTCGACCGAGATCGTGTTGCGGAACGAGCCGCTGCCCGGGTGCGGGGCACCGGTGACGAAACAGATGTCGGCCGGATGGCCGCCGTCGACGTTCGGGTAGGACACGCCGCTGAACACGGTGAAGTCGTTGCGGTGCTCTTCAACGACCTTGAGGTACGGGGAGAGCGGGTAGTTCCGGCCGGTGGCGGACGGGAAGAACCGCTGGGCTGTCGCGCCCATTGCGAAACCGAGGTTGTTGTTGATCGCGAAAAAGCGGCGGGGATTCGCGTTCGGGGCCAGCGGTGACGAACTCGTCGCGCCACGCGCGAACGTCGGCAGCATCGTGTCGAGGAACGGGAGGGCCATCGCGACACCCGCGCCACGAAGGAATGTCCGGCGGGAAAGCGGCTGACGCGTCGAGATGTAGGGTCCTTGGAGCTGCAGGGGAGATGGCTTCATGATCATTTGATTGGGTTTCCTTCGCTTAAAAAATCGACTCGGTCGGGGTAGGGTAACGGGTTCCAATATCCTAGCGGTGAAATTTAACTCTGTGAAGTACTACTTCCAGAATTTCCGGGGAAAATTGGGCGGGTGTTTCGACTCGGCTGCGGGCGATTGAGCGGTGATCCGGGAGCAGAAATCCCCCGAATCCGAGCGCGGCGTGCGTTCCGAGGTCCGAAGTCACTTCTTCCCGTTAAAGACGTTAAAGAACTCGACCATCTTATCCATGCCTTCGTCGGTAGCACGCTCCGGCACGAGCGCCCTCGCGCCCTGGCGGTCGAGGGCGAGACCGGCGAGGCGGGCTTGGGGGCTTTGTTTCGGCATCATCTGCGCCACCGGGTCCTTCAAGGCGGTGGAAACGTTGAGGGTCTCGATGCCCATCCGACGGCACTGCACGATGAGTTCCAGCATGTGTTTCGCGACGAGGTCGTTCTCGTGCAGCAGCAGGATGTGGGCCTCCGCGCGATTGTTGGTCACGGTGTCACCCAGTTGCTTGAAGAAGGTGAACGACTCGTGGTGGAGACGGAGGTAAACGTCGCGGAGGTAGCTCCAGTTCGTGGGCTTCTTCTCCTCGATGCCCCGGGCGAGTATCTCGTTCATCCGGGCGTCCGAGGCGCTCACGGTATGGTAACCGATGGTGTAACCGGCCTGCGTGAGGGCCGCCTGGACCTCGGCGGGAATCACGTCCTGCTTCGGGTCCTTGGGTTCCGGATAACGGACGGACGGAAAGAAATTCGGGAGCTTCGAGACCGCCGCATGTCCGTCCTTGAAGGCCTGGATGAACGCCGCGCCTTCCGAAGGGGCCACGGGAACGTACAGGCCGAGGCGATGGCCGGCGGCCGCGTAGGCCTGGACGCGTTCCGTCGCGCCTGGCTGCGAGAGCCGGGTTGCGTTCACGTAAAAGGCGGCCTCGTCGATGTGACCCTTCTTCAGGGCCGCGATGATCATGTCCGTCCGCTCCTTGCCCGAATAGAGCTTCCCGTCGGCGGTGGGCACATCGGAAAACGAGAACGCGAGCTTCATGTCGACGTTCCCGCCGGCTTGGGCGAGGGCGGTCGGGACCGGCAGGGCAAGCGCGCTGATCAAGGCGCAGACGAGAAACAGGGGGCGGTGGAGCATGGGATGGGAGAGCGAAGCCGGGCGCGGGATGGGAAACCTTTCCTTCGACAAAGCAGGCCAGGCGCGGGCTGGTTTAATCTTGGAAAATTTCCGCGATAGACAAGCCGCGATCGCCTTCCAATACGGTTCCGCGGCCCCCGCGAGAGCGAGGAGAATTTCCCGCCCGAAGTTCAGCCCGGTCCGGCGGGCGTTTCGAAACGTCGCCCACATTTTCCCGTGGATCGCGCCCCCGCGCCGCGCTACACGATGAGACATGAACGTTGCACCCCTCCGCGTTTGGAATCGATTCGCCCTGCTGGTTCTTGTGTTCGCCGGCCTGGCCGGAAGCCTTGGCCAACGCCTCCAGGCGGCAGTCGCGGCGCCGCGGGTGCTCTTTTTGATCAGCGAGGATCCCGACAATTACGAGGCGCACCGCACGATTCCGATTTTCGCAGAGACGCTGCGGACGAAGCACGGCTTCGAGGTCACGGTAATCAAGGGCGAGGGGCCGCGGACGGCGTTTTCGTTTGCCGGACTGGTTGACGCCCTCGGTCGGACGGACCTCGTCGTGCTCTTCGCGCGGCGCCTCGCTTTGCCTCCGGCGCAGATGGGCGCGCTCAAGAGTTACCTCGCCGCCGGCAAGCCCCTCGTGGGCATCCGCACCGCGAATCACGCCTTCGCCCCGCGCGAGCCGATCGCGGCGGGATTCGAGGCCTGGCCGGAGTTCGTCGCCGACATCCTTGGTTGTGAAAACCGCGGGTACGGGCCCGGCCCGGTCGGCACCGATGTCGCCACTGCTCCAGGCGTTGCCGGACATTCGATCCTCGAGGGCGTGCCGGCTGCCTGGCACAGCAAGGGCAATGTTTATCATGTCGCGCCCTTGCTCGATGCCTCGGCGCGCGTGCTGCTGACCGGGACGATTCCCGGCAAGACCGAACCGATCGCGTGGACGCGTAAGGCGGGCAAGAGCCGCGTCTTCTACACGTCGATGGGGCACCCGTCGGACTTTCCGACCCCGGAATTTCAACGGCTCCTGCTGAACGGGATCCGCTGGGCTGTGGCGCGGGACTAAGTTGCGCGGCAGCCTCCGCGGAAGTTTTTGAGTTGGCCAACGCTCCCGGCGTCCGCACACGATTTTTCATGGCTGCCCCTTCCTTCGTCCCCGCGGCGAACACCTACGACGCAATCGTCATTGGGTCTGGCATCAGCGGAGGCTGGGCCGCGAAGGAGCTCTGCGAAAAGGGTCTGAAGACCCTCGTGCTCGAACGTGGGCGCGACGTGAAACACGGCGATTATCCGACCGCCTTCATGGAGCCGTGGGACTTCGAGGGTCGCACGAAGATTTCCAACAACGAGCGGGCGAAGCAGGAAAAGCAGAGCCGCACCGGCTACACCACCGCGCCGTCGTCGGCGCACTGGTTCGTGAACGACCTCGATCATCCCTACGCCGAGGACAAGCGCTTCGACTGGATGCGCGGCTACCATGTGGGTGGCCGGTCGCTGCTCTGGGGGCGCCAGTCGTATCGCTGGAGCGATTTGGATTTTGAGGCGAACGCGCGCGAGGGCATCGCGGTGGACTGGCCGGTTCGCTATCGCGAGATCGCGCCGTGGTACGATTACGTCGAGCAGTTCGCGGGCATCAGCGGCCGCGCGGACGGCTTGCCGCAGTTGCCGGATGGAAAATTCCAGCCGCCCATGGACATGAACTGCCTCGAGGAGCAGGTGCGCGACCGGCTGAAGGCGAAATTGAACGGCCGCGCGATGATCATCGGGCGCGTGGCCAACCTGACCGAGCCGCTCGCAGGTCGCGGGACCTGCCAGTCGCGCAATCGCTGCATCCGCGGGTGTCCCTATGGCGCCTACTTCAGCAGCAACGCCTCCACATTGCCGGCGGCCGCGGCGACCGGGAACCTGACCCTGCGTCCCTTCTCAATCGTCAGTACGCTCCTGCACGACGCCGATGCGAAGCGCGCGACCGGCGTCCGGGTCGTGGACACGCAGACGAACGAGACGATCGAGTTTCGGGCGCGGATTATTATTGTCTGCGCCTCAACCGTCGCCTCCACTGCGATCCTGCTCAACTCCACCTCGGAACGTTTTCCGCAGGGGTTCGGCAACGACAGCGGTGAACTCGGGCACAACCTGATGGATCACCACTTCAAGGTTGGCGCCACGGGCCGGTCGGACGAGTTCGGGGATCGTTATTACCGCGGGCAGCGGCCGAACGGCATCTACATTCCGCGATTCCGGAATCTCACGAAGGAGACGCAGCGCAAGGACTACCTCCGCGGCTTTGGATATCAGGGGAGCGCGAGTCGCAGCGACTGGACGCGTCCGATCAAGGAGCTGAATTATTTCGGCAGCCGGCTGAAGGCCGACCTGATTGCGCCCGGTCCCTGGCGGATGGGCATCGGCTCGTGGGGCGAGTGCCTGCCGTATCACTCGAATCGTCTCTACCTGACCCCCGGCCAGACGGACCGATGGGGACAGCCGACGGTCACCTTCGATTGCGAGTGGAAGGAAAACGAACTTGCGATGCGGAAGGACATGAAGGCGTCCGCGGTCGAAATGCTCGAGGCGGCCGGCCTGAAGAATGTCACACCGTTCGATGACGGCAGCGCGCCCGGGCTCTGCATCCATGAGATGGGCACGGCGCGGATGGGGCGCGACCCGAAGACTTCCGTGCTCAACGAATGGAACCAGGTGCACGCCGCGCCGAATGTCTTCGTGACGGACGGTTCATGCATGACCTCGGCCTCGTGTGTGAATCCCTCGCTGACCTACATGGCGCTGACGGCCCGGGCGTGCGATCACGCTGTCAGCGAAATGAAGAAGACCAATCTCTGAACCGCGGACGCCCATGAACTCCTCTTCTGATTCCCCGGCGCCGCGACTGCTTACGCGCCGCGAAGCGATCCAGCGGGCCGCCGTGCTGTTCGGGATCGCGTTGTCGCCTTCGATTTTGGCCGGCGCGCTGCAGGCCCAGACGCCCGCGTCGGGCCGGAACTCGCGTTACCTCTCGCCGCGCCAGCTCGATGTGGCGGGTGCGATTGTGGATCGGATCCTGCCGCGGACGGACACGCCGGGCGCGCTCGATGTCGGTGTGCTCACTTTCGTCGATCTGATGTACGGCGAGTACATGACCCTGGAGGAGCGGGAGCGCTTCGTGAACGGACTCGAGTTGACCGAGTCGGCGAGCCTCGCGTCGTACCAACTCGGCTACGGCCGGCTGTCGATCCCGTTGCGCGACCGCGTGCTCACGGCGGTGGCCGAGGCCTCGGCCGACGAGGAGAAATCGTTCTTTCTCCAAATCAAGGAACTCGCGATCGTGGGCTACTTCACCTCGGAGACGGTGATCAAGACGGTGCTGCGCTACGAACCGGTGCCTGGCCCGTTCCGCGGCAACATCCCGGTTTCCGAAGTCGGCCCCTCGACGTGGGCGCCGTCGCGCTGAAATCGCGGGGCCCGCCGCAACGAGTCTTGCGCGTACCGTTTTGGTTTCTAAATTTGTCTTTCTCCGCCGAGTCGGCGCAACTTTTACCCTACCATGAGCAATGATCCGATGTGGCATTTCCGTTTCCCCGTGGGTGCGTTCGTGCGCGAAAAGCGTGACCACAATCGCTGGGGGCAGATCGTCTCGCCGGCGAATTCGCCCGGACATTGGGTCGTCCAGTACGCGCACGGCGGCCGGATCGAGCCGGCCAGCGACCAGATTGAGGAGTTTCGTCCGACCGCGGCGCAGATTACCCAGGTGAGAGTCTCCGCCCAGCGCTACAAGGACGCTGTCGAGGCCGAGAAGCGCGCGAATCCGTTCGCGGGGCTCTAACCTGGACGGTCGCCCCGACGGCGGCCCCGTCGGATGAAGCGCACCCAGCTCAGCGGAATCCTCGGCCGCGGCCGGCTGCAGTTTGCGGACAACGCGGCCGTCGAGCGCTACTACGAGGACAAATACCGGCAGGGCGGCTACGAGGCCGGCTGCGTTCGCTTTGGCGTCAACATCAGCGCGCTCTACCATCAGGAGCGCCACCGCGCCGCACTTCGCTTCCTGCGGCCGGCGGGGCACGAGGTGATTCTCGACGCGGGTTGCGGCAACGGCCGCCTCGCGGTGCAGGTCGCACCGCTTTGTCGCTCCATCGTCGCCGTCGACATTGCCGGCAACGCCTTCCCGGACGGTAACCGGGCCGCGCCGAATCTGCGGTTCGAGAAGATGAACGTGGAGCAATTGACGTTCCCGGACGCGACGTTCGATCAGGCGGTTTCGGTCGAAACGCTCGAGCACGTCCTGCATTCAGGGCGCGCGCTCGAGGAACTACACCGGGTGATCAAACCCGGCGGTTGAGGACACCCGCCCTCCATCAAGAGATACGTTTAGAGTGACGATGCGCCTTGGCGCTTCGCGAAATTCCAGCGCGGAAAGTCGTTCACCGGTCGGAGATCGGTGCGACGTCCAACTCGCGTCGCTCAGGGCGACTCATCCGGTTCGTCCGAATCGCTGAACGGATCTCCGACGAACTCGGTCCCGAAAAAATCCTCGTCCTCGAGAATGAGCATGACCCCCGCAATCACCATCGCGCGATCGGAAGGACTGAGGAACGAGTAATCCATCGTCAGCAGTTCCTCGATGCCGGCCCGCGCCTGGGCGCGGTTGGTGGCACCGGCAAGAAAGTCGTCCGCGCGGGCCGAAATCTCCTCGATGATGGTGGCGAGATCCATGCGCCAACTGTTGGAGTCGACCTTCAGATTTCAACCATCGGCTGCATTTTTCGGGCGCTGGGACTACGCGATGGTGACCAGATCGCGCAGCTTCACTTTGCCGCCGGTCTCGATGCTCGTGTAGGACGAGATGCCCATGAGCGAACTCATGATGCCGGCCCGCAGCCCCGCCCTTTGACCGAGTGGATCAGGGAGGTTGCCCTTGAAGACCATGTCGCGAATCCGCACGTCGGCGCCACCGTGTTCGGTCTCGGCGTCCTTGATCGGGAAAACGACCGAGTCCTTGAAGTTGCGGGTCAGCCGGATCTCCGCGTCGTGCGGCGTCTGCCAGGGCTGGGCCTGAAAGTTGCGGACCTCGATGCGGCCCTTGCTGCCGGTGAAGACGATGTGCTGGCCCTCATACGGAACGGTGGCGTCGAGCGTGTAGGACACCTGGACGTGGTTGTCGTACTGGAACTGCGCGCTCATCCGATCGTAGATGTCGATCGAGCTGCGATAGACACAGCCGTCGCGGTAATAGCCGTCCTCGGACTCGCAGTTCACATAGAGATTCACCAGCCGCTGGTTCTTGGTGATGTCCCAGTAGAACTCGCACTTGTCCTTGAAGGTGCAGACGCGGCAGTTCGCGTGTCGGAATGCGCCGTTGCGGCCGTACTTGTTGAGACGTCCCATCGCGCTCACTTCGATCGGGTCGGCGCCGATCCACCAGTTGAGTTGATCGAAATGGTGGCTCGCCTTGTGGCAGAGCAGGGTGCCGGAGTTGCTCTTGAACGCGTGCCAGCGGCGGTAGTAGTCGGCGCCGTGCGACAGATCGAGGAACTCGGCGTAGTCGACGGAGTAGAGTTCGCCGATCTCACCGGCGAGCAGCAGTTCCTTGGTCTTCGCCGCACTGTTGCCGTAGCGGGCGTTGAACGTGACATCAAGGTGCCGGCCGGTGCTCCGGGAGACGTCGATGATCGAGCGCGCCTGCTCGGCCTCGGTGCAGAGAGGCTTTTCGCAGAGGACATCACAACCGAGTTCCATCGCGCGCTTCACGTAGTGGGCGTGAAACGCGTCGACCGTGGTGACGATGACCTTGTCGGGCTTCGTCGTCTTAATCATCGCGTCGAAATCCGTGAACGTGGGAATGCCCGCGCCCAGGATCGACTGCGCGTACTTTGCCCGCTTCGGGTTGATGTCACAGAGACCGACGAACTCCACGCGATCGGAGTAGTCGCGGACGACCGGCGTGCCCCACATGCCGGTGCCACGATGACCGGTGCCGACCATGGCGAGCCTGAGCTTGCGGTTCGGTTCGGCGGCGAGGGTGGAAAGCGGGGCGAGGGTGGCGGCGACGCCGACGGCGGCCGCGGCGCTGGCGGAAGTGCGCAGAAAGTCCCGGCGCGACTGGGGTAAGTTCATGGATGCGTTTTAGACCAAACCTGCCCAGCTTGGGAACCTCCAACTCACCCCCTCATGCGCTTCCCCGTTTTGCTTTCCCTGGCCGCGTTCGGAGTTTTCGTCGCGCCCGCGTTCGCCCAATCGCCTGCCGCCACTCCGGCGAAGCCCGCCAACGGTGGCCGCTGGGACGAGGACCCGGCGTGGAACGAAATGCGCTACGGGGCGTGGGGCGGCCCGGGGGTGGATCCGACGCCGGGTCCGATGGATGCGATTCTCCTGCGCGACTACGCGCCGCGTTCGTCGGTGGTGGCGCCGGAGACAGTGGTGCCGCGGGCGAAGTTTCCGGCCATCGACGTCCACTCGCATGCGAACAACGCGCGGACGCCGGCGGAGGTGGCCGAGTGGGTGAAGACGATGGACGAAGTCGGCATCGAGATTTCCGTCGTGCTCACCAGTGCCACGGGCGAGGCCTTTGATCGGCTCGCCGATCTCTACCTCAAGAGTTTCCCCGGCCGCTTTCAGCTCTACTGCGGCGTGCTCGGCACGGACCTCGATCACCCGGAATATCCGGCGCGCGCGGCGGCGGAGCTGGAGCGCTGCTACCGCAAGGGTGCGCGGGGTGTGGGCGAACTTTCGGACAAGGGCTGGGGTTATGGCGCCGTGCGGGCACCGCGCGATCGGCGGCTGCATCCCGACGATCCGCGTCTCGACCTGTTCTTCGAGAAATGTGCCGACTTGAAGCTGCCGGTGAACGTACACGTCAGCGATCATCCGTCGAATTGGACGCCGCTCGATGTCTTCCAGGAGCGCACGCCGGCCTATCAGCATTTCAACCAACTGAACCAGGATGTGCCCTCGTACGAGGAACTGCTCGCGATCCGGGACCGCGCGGTGGCGCGGCATCCACGGACGACATTTATCGCGTGCCATCTCGGCAATCAGGGCAACGACCTCGCGGCGCTCGGCCGGGTGCTGGACCGGCTGCCGAATCTTTACCTCGACATCTCAGCCCGCGATTACGAGGTGGGTCGCACGCCGCGAGCCGCGGTGAAGTTTCTCACCAAGTATGCGGATCGGGTGCTGTTCGGCACCGACATGGGCCGCGCGCAGCGGATGTATCAGGCGTGGTGGCGGCTCTTCGAGAGTGCTGACGAGTACATGCCGGGCCGCGTGTGGTGGCGGTACTACGGCCTCGAGTTGTCCGATCCCGCGCTGGAAAAATTGTACCGTGGCAACGCGCGGAAGTTGATGAATTGGCAGTAGCCGAAATCGGCAGGTGTGGGCACCCGCCCTCCATGGTAGGCGGATCGTTCAGACTTCCGTTCGCTCTCGTCTCCAAGAGCAATCCATGGAGGGACGGTGCGCCCACCGTCCATCGCCACTTCAGGCCCGGGCGATGACTTCAGCGAGTTTGCCGACTTCCTTGCCGCCGCCCATGGCGAAGTCGGGTTTGCCGCCGCCTCTGCCGCCGAGCTGCTGCGAGAGTTCGTTGACGAGCTTGCCGGCTTGATACCCGGCCTTGATCGCACCCGGCGAGCAGTACGCTGCGACCGATGCCTTGTCACCAAACGCCGCGCCGAGGATCACGACGCCCTCGCCGATCTTCGGGAGGACTTGAGAGCCCAACGAGCGCAGCGCCTCCGGGGTGTCGGCCGTCACCACCGCCGCCACCCAGGCGAGGTCGCCCTTGCGGCCGGCTTTCGCGGCGAGTTCATCGGCGAGTCCGGCGGCCGCCTTTTGTTCGTACGCCTTCAGCCGGCGCTCGAGTTCCTTCTGGTGCGTGAGCAAGGCCTCGACCTTCTGCGCGACGTCCTGCGGACCGGCGTTGAGCCGTGCGTTCACGGCGGCGAGCGCCGCTTCGCGGTGGACGACAAATTCATAGGCCGCGCTGCCGGCGACGGCTTCGATGCGGCGGGTGCCGGCGGCAATCGCCATCTCGGCCACGATCTTGATCAGGCCCATTTCGCCGGTGGTCGCGACGTGGGTGCCGCCACAGAGCTCGCGGCTGTAGCCGCCGATGTCGACGACGCGGACAACGCGGCCGTATTTGTCGCCGAAGAAGGCGAGGGTGTCGGCCGGCTTCTTGTCGAACTCGGTCTCGTACGAATCAACCTTCGCGTTGTCGATCACGCGCTCGTTGACGAGCCGTTCGATTTCGAGGAGCTGCGCATGCGTCACGGCCTCGTAGTGGGAGAAGTCGAAACGCATCCGATCCGGCGTCTTCGACGTGCCGGCCTGGCGGACGTGCGTGCCGAGGACCTTGCGGAGCGCCCAGTGAATCAAGTGCGCCGCCGAGTGGTGACGCGAAATCGCGCGTCGCCGAATGGTGTCCACCGAGAGGGTCGCGGTGGACGATTTCAGATCCGAGATCTGAGAATTGAATTCGGCGACCCGGTGCAGGTGGCGGCTGGACTTGTCCTTCACCGTGTCGGTGATGGCGACGAGCGTGCCATCGATCAGCGCGGTGCCGGAATCACCGGCCTGTCCTCCCATTTCGCCGTAGAACGGGGTCTGGTCGAACACCAGGTAGGTGTCCTTGCCGGAGCGAACCACGTTAATCAGGCGCCCGTGACCACTGACCTGTCCATAGCCGGTGAAAACCGTCGGGGTTTGATCGGTCGCGGCCTCGCCTTCCGTGGCGGCGACAATGATTTCCTTCTTCTGGGCAGCGCGCCCTCGGGCGCGCTGCCTATCCATTTCCTGTTCAAATCCCAGGGTATCGACTGTTAGTCCCCGCTCCGTGGCGAGGAGTTGGGTCATATCCAGCGGGAAGCCGTAGGTGTCGTAGAGCTGGAACGCGAGTTCACCACTGACAACCTTGGAGTCGGACTGTGATCCGAGTGCGAATTCGAACTGCTGCAGCCCTTTGTCGAGTGTCCGCCCGAAGCTTTCCTCTTCACTCCGAATCACGCGTCGAACGATGTCCTGCTGCTGCTTCAATTCTGGGAACACGGTGCCGAGCGAATCGACGACCGGGGCGACGAGCTGTTCGAAGAAGCCGGTCGCGAGGCCGAGCTTCTTCCCGTAAAGAATTCCGCGGCGGAGAATCCGGCGGATGACGTAATTGCGGCCTTCGTTGCCGGGCAGGATGCCGTCGGCGATCGCGCAGGAAACGCAGCGGGCGTGATCGGCGAGGACGCGAAACGCGACGTCGGTCTTTTCCTGGTCGCTCAGGCCTTCGCGCTTTGTCGGGACGGTGGCCTGATATTGTTTGCCGGAGAGCGCGGCGATTTTCGTCAGCAGCGGCTCGAAGACGTCCGCGTTGTAGTTGGACGGCTCGCGGCTGAAGTCCTTGAACCCGCCGGTCGTCGCATAAATGCCCGCGACGCGCTCGAAGCCCATGCCGGTGTCGACGTGCTTCGCGGCGAGCGGCGAGAAGGTGCCGTCCGCGTTCGCGTTGAACTGGATGAAGACGTGATTCCAGATCTCGATGCAGCGCGGGCTGCTCGAGTTGACGAGCTTCCGGCCCGCCGATTCCTCGTCGCTCGGGAGCAGGTTGAAGTGAATCTCGGAACACGGGCCGCAGGGGCCGGTATCACCCATCATCCAGAAATTGTCCTTCTTGTTGCCGTGGACGATGTGGACCGCGGGATCGAGGCCCTCCTTGCGGAAGATGCCGGCCCAAATGTCGTAGGCTTCCTGATCGAATTCGGAGGGATCGCCCTTCGACTTATCCGGCGCGTAAACTGTGGCGAACAGCCGCTTCGGCGGGATGCCCCAAACCTTGGTGATAAGTTCCCAGCCCCAGGTCAGGGAATCCTTCTTGAAGTAATCGCCGAAGGACCAGTTGCCGAGCATCTCGAAGAGGGTGTGGTGATAGGTGTCGAAGCCGACATCCTCGAGGTCGTTGTGCTTCCCTCCGGCCCGGATGCACTTCTGCGTGTCGGCGGCGCGGGTGTCGCGGGAGGCGCGGGCCCCGGCCCATTTGCTGACATCGGGAGCGCGGTCGCCGAGGAAGATCGGCACGAACTGGTTCATGCCGGCATTGGTAAACAGCAGGCCGGGAGAGTCGGGCAGCAGCGATGACGACGGGACAATCGTGTGTCCCTGAGCGGCAAAGAAATCGAGGAAGCTCTGGCGGATTTCGGCGGATGTCATGGCGCAGACGCCCGGGTCGACGCGATGCCGGCGGCGAGCGTGAAGGCCAGAACACAGAGGCCGGCGGACCCCTTAGCAAGACGTGATTTCCCATCGTGCGCGCACGTCCGGCGCCCGGACCGAATCGGAGCAAGTCCGAGCCCTGGCATTGGGACCCCGGGATCGGACTTGTCCCGGCGACCCGGCCGCGTAGGGCTGATGTCCGTGCGAAATCTGATGGCTGAGGGCATGCGCTGGTTCGGACCGACGGACTCCGTGACGCTGTCAGAGATTCGGCAGACCGGTGCGACCGAGGTTTTTTCCTCGCTGCACGATGTGCCTTACGGCGAAGCGTGGACGAGCGAGGCCATCGTCGCGCGCCGGGACGAGATCGCGCACTCCGGCCTGCGTTGGTCGGTGGTGGAATCGGTGCCGGTGCACGAATCGATCAAGACGCGCACGGGAGATTTCGAAACTCACCTCGCGAACTATCGCTTGACCTTGCAACGGCTCGGCGCCGCGGGCGTCACCGTCGTGATCTACAATTTCATGCCCGGCATGGACTGGGTCCGCACGGATCTGCATCACCGGCTGCCGGACGGAGCCGAGGCGCTGCTCTACGACCCCGTCAAGATTGCCGCTTTCGATTTGCTGGCGTTGGGGAGGCCGGGTGCCGAGCGCGATTTTACTCCGGCCCAGCAGGCGGCGGCGCGAGCGTACTGGTCCGCGCAGCCGGCGTCCGCCCGCGACGCCTTCATCGCGCAAACCCTCGATCTGTTTCCAGGGGTGCGGCTGGGCCTTACCCTCGACGGTCTGCGCACGCGGCTCGCGGCCTACGCCGGGATCGAGGCGGCGCGTTTGCGGGAGCATCTCCGCCTCTTCCTCGAGGCCGTGGTTCCGACGGCCGAGGCGGCGGGCGTCCGGCTCGCCGTGCATCCCGACGACCCGCCGTTTTCCGTTTTCGGCCTGCCGCGCGTCGTTTCCACGGAGGCGGATTTGGCGGAGATTGTGCGAATGGTGCCGAGTCCCGCGAACGGGCTGTGCTACTGCACCGGTTCGCTCGGGGCGCGTTCCGACAACGATCTCCCGGGAATTGTGCGGCGGCTCGGTGAACGCATCAACGCGGTCCACCTGCGCAGCGTGCAGCACGAAGCCGGCGGCGTGTTCTTCGAGGCGAATCACCTCGAGGGCAGCATGGACATGCCGGCGGTGGTGCGGGCGCTGCTCGAAGTGCAGGCGACCCGGCTCAAGACGAAGCGCGCGGACTGGCAACTGACGCTGCGTCCCGATCACGGGCACATGATGCTCGATGATTTCAAGCGACCGGCCCCGGCGTGCCCGGGCTATTCGCTGATTGGACGCCTCCGCGGTCTCGCGGAGCTCCGGGGCGTGCAGGTGGGACTGTCCAGTGTTCTCGCTGCGTCGGCGTGACAGAGCTCGCCCATGGAGGGCGAGTGCCTCACCCGCCATTGATTCGGCCTGAAATTCCCGAACGCCCTTCGGTCATCGTTCTCTTCCTCGTAATCGTTCTCGTTCTCTCGTCCGTCGGGCTGTCTCGAGAACGATTACGTGAACGAGCGCGTGCGAATCTCCTTTGAGCTGAAGTGGCCGGTGGGGACACCGGCCCTCCAGATAGCTCTCCCCTCAGGCGGCGCGTTCGAACGCGCCGCCGCCGCTCAAAAGTACTTCACGTACGTGGCGCCGTTGACGTCGGTGAACGTCAGCTGGTTGGCCTCCACCTTCGTGAGTCGCAGGACGAGGTTTCTCTCGACGATGTCATTCACGCGATAGACGCGATCGTTCATCATGACGCGACTGTCGCTGCCACCGAGCGCGCGGACGGCGGTGATGCGCAGGGTTTCAAGGTACAGCTGCACGCGCTCGTCGGCCTTGGCCGCGACCGCAGGCGTGGGCGCGGCGACGGCGGGCGCATTCGCGATCGCGTCCGGGAGCGGGGCAAGCGGGGCTGCGGGCCGGGCGGCGAGATCGGCGGGAGACGGCGCCGCGGGAGCGGGCGTCGGAGTGGGGGTGACGGCGATCTCCTCCACGACTGGCGTCGGAGCGGGGGCCGGCACCGCGACGGCAGCGGTCGCAGTCGATTTGGCGGCGGGAATCGCGGCCGGCGCCGCTGGTGTCGTCGCGGTGCCGGCGGCGGTGCCGGGAGCGTTCACGGCCGGAGCATCGGCGGGATCGGCCTTGGCGACCGGGCGGGGGGCGGGGGCCGGCGTGGGCGGGCGTGGAGCGGGCCGGTTGAGGTAGTAAACGGCACCGACCACGCAGAGCACGAATGCCGCAAGTCCGCCGGTGGCGTAGAGCAGAATCATCCTCGCGCTCGTCGGCGGGCGGCGCTTGGCCACCAACATCTCCCCGACGGCCAGGGCGTCGCTGTCAGGCGAACCGCCGCGCGAACGCTGGGCCTTCTTCAGGGCTTCGTTGATCAGGCTCATCGCTTCAAGGACGCGGACAGGAAAAACTTCGACTCAGGTTTCCGGATTCGATTCGGCATCTCAGTTGGTGAGGTTGCGCATGTCACGGGCCGCCCGGCGGATGTCCCAATAGTTGACCTCATCGGACTCGCGGATGAACGCGGAAAGCAGGGCCTTGTCACACAGGTTGTTCACGACCCGCGGAATTCCGCCGCTGGCGCGGTGCAGGGCGCGCAGGGCCCACCGGGTGAACGCCGGTCGCCCGTTGCCGCCCGCCAGCGAGAGCCGGTGCTGGACATATTGGGTGACGTCGGTGCTTGAGAGCGGGTGCAATTCGTAGTGGACCAGGATTCGCTGGCGGAGCTGGCGCAGTTCATCGCGGGCGAGGACGTCCTTCAGCTCCGGCTGGCCCATCAGGACGATCTGGAGGAGCTTTTGCCGGTCGGTCTCGAGATTCGAGAGGAGACGGATCTGCTCGAGCACCTCGAATTTCAGATTCTGGGCCTCGTCGATGATGAGCACGATGTCGCGGCCCTTCTCGATCCGCTCGAGCAGCACGCGGTTCACCTGGGCGACGAGGTCGTTTTGACTGCGGGCAATCTTCGTCTCGCCAAGTTCGGTCAGGAT
This sequence comes from Opitutia bacterium, assembly GCA_947472765.1. GTDB lineage: Bacteria > Verrucomicrobiota > Verrucomicrobiia > Opitutales > Opitutaceae > ER46. Next base: position 18,186 of record CANJCM010000014.1, on the reverse strand, counting down.
GGCCTTCAGCATCTGCGTCTCGGTGACGCGCGGATTGAGGATCAGGGCGGTGTCGAAGTGCGCCGGATCGAGATCGTCGAGGAAGCGGCGACAGAGCGTGGTCTTCCCGCAGCCGACCTCGCCCACGAGGACGATGAAGCCTTTCTTCTCCCGCACGCCATATTTCAAATGCTGCAGGGCCTCCTGATGGGTCGCGCTGAGGAACAGAAATCGCGGGTCCGGGGTGATGTTAAACGGCATCTCCCGAAACCCATAAAAGCTCTGATACATGTGGAAAGTGAAGGTGGCTGTGCGCGCTGGGGAACGCACGCCAAAAGCGGGCGGACCGCGCTTCCCGGCCCGGATTCTTAAATCTCCTTTACTCCCTTTCCCGGGACCATGTTGATCGCGGCTGCGGGAGTGAATTCGCATCGTCTTATCACCGTTCTCTATGTCGTCCTGTTCGCGGCGCTCGGATTGGGCGCAGGCGTCCTGCTGTTCGAGGCCCGGGCCCAGTATCGGCAGCTCAAGCACACGGAAACCGAGATTCGCGGGCGGCTGGCGGAGGCCGAGGCGCGGTTGCACGAGCAGGAACGCATTCTGGAGCGGCTCCGGACGGATCGCGACTTTGTCGAGAAGGTCATTCGGAAACGGATGAGCTACGCCCGCCCGGGAGAGACCATTTTCCGCTTCGAGGACTGACCACCCGAAGCCTCCCGCGCCGCACCTGACCAAATCCCATCGTGACGAACTCCACCGATTTGATCGCCTCCTTCCAACGCGCCGGCCAGGGCCAGGTCTTCGCCTTCTACGACCAGCTCGGGGCGGACGAGCGCGCGCGATTGCTGGCGGAGGCGGCGGAGATCGATCTCGCCGAGGTTGAGCAGCTCTACCGAACGCTCGTCGCGGACAAGGGCGCGGCCGGGCTCGATCTGGCGGGGCTTGCGCCGGCGCCGTACGAAAAGCGGCCCGAGCACGGCGGCGATTCCGCGGCGTGGACCCGCGCCAAAGCGGCGGGCGAAGCGGCCCTGCGGGCCGGACGGGTCGCGGCCTTCACGGTCGCCGGCGGCCAGGGCACGCGACTGGGCTACGATGGGCCAAAGGGGACCTTTCCGATCACGCCCATTCACGCGAAGCCGCTGTTCCAGGTCTTCGCGGAAAAAATCCAGGCTGCGGGCGTGCGCTACGGAAAGCCGCTGCACTGGTTCATCATGACCAGTCATGCGAATCATGTGGCGACCGAGGAGTTCTTCGCGGCGCACCAGTTCTTCGGGCTCGAGGCGGCGCGCGTGCATTTCTTTCGCCAGGGCCGGATGCCCGCCGTCGATTTCGCCGGGCGGATCCTGCTCGAGGGGAAAGCCGCGATCGCGTTGTCGCCGGATGGCCACGGCGGTTCACTGCGCGCGCTTGAGCGCAGCGGCGCGCTCGATCTGATGCAACGCGAGGGCATCGACACCCTCAGCTATTTCCAGGTCGATAATCCCCTTGTGCGCTGCATCGACCCGGCGTTCATCGGCTGGCACGTGCTGCGGCAGTCCGAGATGTCCAGCAAACTGGTGCTGAAGGCGTACGCCGAGGAGAAGGTCGGCCACTTCTGCGTGCAGCACGGTCGCACGCTGGTGATCGAGTACTCCGATCTCCCGATGGATTTGCAGCGCCAACAGGAGCCCGACGGCACGTTGCGTTACCGCGGCGGCAGCATCGCGGTGCACATCCTTGATCGGGATTTCGTCCGCCGGATGGCCCGCGCGGCCGAGGCGGGTGGGGCGGCCGCACTGCCGTTTCACCGGGCCGACAAAAAGATTCCGACGGTCGATGCCGCCGGGACCGAGGTGAAGCCGGCGAAGGCCAATGGAGTGAAGTTCGAGATGTTCGTCTTCGATGCGCTCCCTTTTGCGCGCAATCCCGTGCTGATCGAGACGCTGCGCCAGGATGACTTCTCCCCGGTGAAGAACGGCGAGGGTCTCGATTCGCCCCAGACCTGCCGCGATGATCAAAGGCGGCAGTTTGCCCGCTGGCTGCGCGCCAACGGTGCCACGGTGAACGTCGATGCCACGGGTCTGCCGGACATCAATGTCGAGGTGTCCCCGCGGTTTGGCTACGACGAGGATTCGTTTGCGGACGCGTGGAAAAAATTGTCGCCCCGGCCCGTCATCCGTGACGGACTGGATCTGGTCTAGGACCGGTTCGAATGACGGTTTCCGCCGAAGACTCCGGCTGACGCCGGCCTTCGCCGCCACGGCCCCCGGTGTCCCTCTTTCCTTCTGCATGACCCTCCTTGATCGCATCTCCGCCGCCGGCCATTCCGGCTCACTGCTCCCCAGCACCGTCGAAAATCTGCAGGCGTTCCTCGCGGCGACACTTCCGGGGTGGGCCGAGGCCAGCATCGATGAACTGGTGACGCGCCAGGCGTGGGGCGAACTGAATGATCGGTTTTATCGCTTCCTCGAATTCGGTACGGGCGGCATGCGCGGCCGTACCGTCGGGGTCACCGCCGCGGCGGCCGAGACCGGCCAGATCGACGCCGCCGGTTCGCCAGCGCACGCGGCCATCGGCAGCAATCTGCTGAATGACTTCACGCTCATTCGCGCGGTCATCGGCCTGTTTCGCTACACGAAGAAGTACCTCGCGACGCGGGGTGGCTCGGTTCGCCCGAAGCTCGTGATCGCCCATGATGTGCGGCACTTCTCGCGGCACTTCTCGGAGCTCGCCGTCTCCACCTGGACGCAGCTCGGCGGTGACGCATTTCTGTTCGCCGGCCCGCGGCCGACCCCGCAGCTCAGCTTCTCGGTTCGCTGGCTCCACGCCCACGCCGGCGTGGTGGTCACCGCGAGCCACAATCCGCCCCACGACAATGGCTTCAAGGCGTACTTTGACGACGGCGCCCAGGTGGTGCCGCCGCATGACCGCGGGATTGTCCAGGAAGTGAATGCCGTGCCGCTCGCGGAGATCGGCCGCTTTCTCACCCCGCGGCTCGACGGCGTGACGACGCTCGGGCGCGAAGCTGACGAAGCCTACCTCGCCGTCGCGGCGAAGGCGGCGCTGGATCCCGCGATTCTCCGGAGCGCGCAGGTCAAGGTGGCCTTCACCAACATCCACGGCACCGGTGCGGTGCACTCGATTCCTTTGCTGGCGCGCGCCGGCTGCATCGTCGAGCCCGTCCCGGAGCAGCTCGAGTTGGATGGCCGCTTTCCGACCGTGAAGTCGCCGAATCCGGAAAATGCGGAAGCACTCGCCCGCGCGGTCGCGCTCGCGGAGGCGAAGGGTTGCGACGTTGTGCTCGCGACCGATCCCGATGCCGATCGGATGGGCTGTGCGGTGCGCAATCGCGAGGGAAAGATGGAACTGCTCACGGGCAACCAGATCGGCGCATTGCTCGCCGAGTACCGGCTGACGAAGTTCAAGGAGCTGGGTTGGATTCCCGCCGCCGGTTCACCCCGGGCGTGCATCGTTAAGACCTTCGTCACGACCCGGCTGCAGGACGCGATCGGCACCGGCCACGGCGTGAAGGTCATCAACACCCTGACCGGCTTCAAGTGGATCGCCGCCAAGATGCGCGGCTATGAGAACATACTGCAGGCGAAGCTCGGGCCCGGCTTCGACTATGATGGGACGCCGTTCGCCGACCGGGCGCGGCTCCTGCTCGAGCACAGCACCTTCTACGCGTTCGGCTGCGAGGAGAGTTACGGTTACCTGCCGAACGATCTGCTCCGCGACAAGGACGGCAACTCAGCCTGTCTTATGTTCGCCGAGCTCTGCGCCGCGGTGAAGAGCCGCGGGCTGACCGTGCCGGAATATCTCGATGAGATTTACCTGCGCTACGGCTTCTACCTCGAGGGCGTGATCAATATCTACTACGAGGGCGCGAGCGGGAACGCGAAGATCAAGCGGATCCTCGATTCGTACCGCAGCCAGCCGCCGTCGGCCTTCGGCGATGTGCGGGTGACCCAGTTTCAGGACTTCGGGCGCGAGACGTTTCGCGATGCGGACGGTGAGGAGATTCCGAAACAGGATCTCTACATCGTCACACTCGCCAACGGCTACAGTTTCGCGGCGCGCGGGAGCGGCACGGAGCCGAAGATGAAGTTCTACCTCTTTGCCAGCGAGCGCGTGGGATCGGCGTCTGAACTGCCCGCCGTGAAGGCGCGCGTGAAGGCGACACTCGACGCGCTCAGCAAGTTGATCGAAACCGACGCGAAGGCGCGCGCGGAAGGATAGGGATTTCCGCGAGCGGAAATCCCGACACCCCCCGTCGCTTCGCGCCACCCATTCAGGAAGGGTTTCGCGAGCGCCTATGCGCATCGCGAGATCCGGTGTGAGTGTCGCTTCGCCCGGCACTCTAGAGGGGACCTTCGTCCAGCCTTCCTTCGAGTACATTCGTGACGACATCCCCTCTTGAGCCGGAACGATGCAGTAGAACGAAATCGACGGGTGTGGGCACCCGCCCTCCATGGTAGGCGGATCGTTTAGATTTCCGTTCGCTCTCCTCTCAAAGAGCACTCCATGGAGGGACGGTGTCCCCACCGTCCACGATCTCCTTACGTCGGACGAGGCGTTCACCGTTTGGTGTAGGGCCGGCGCTACTCGCCGGGCCACGGGTTTCATTCACGCAGCGGCCCGGCGGCGAGCGCCGGCCCTACATTTAACTGCATCGTTCCGGCTTGAGAGGGGTGCCCGTCAGGGCGGGGTGTTTTGCGCCCGTCCGCCGTTTACGCCGGCTTGTCCGCCTGAGCCTTGAAATCCGGGTGTGGCGCCAGCGGCCCGAGGGCGAAGAGGATCAGGCTCAGAGCGATCAGTGGGAGCACGCCGGCGCCGACGAAGACCGGGACGTAGCCGTATTGATCGATGAGCCGGCCGCTGAGCGAATTGGCCACCATGCCGCCGAAACCCGCGCCCATGCTGGCGAGGCCCCAGATCGAACCGACCATGTTCTTCGGGAAGACATCGGCCGGAAAGGCGAGCGTGTTGGTGTTGTAGCCCGTGTAGCCGAAGGTCGCGACTGACACGAGGGCGATGGCCAGCCACACGTTCGACACAAAGGCAGCGGGGATGCCGGCGGTCATCAGCAGCGCGAAGATTGCGGTGACGGTTTTGCGGGCTCGATTCGAGGGCCAGCCGCGGCGAAGCAGGTGTCCGGTCAACCAGCCCCCGACGAGATTGCCGAGGTCGGCCGTGACGAAAGGAATCCATGCGGTCAGGCCGATCTTCGCCAGGTCGAAGCCGTGGACCGAGCGGAGGTATTGCGGGAACCAGAAAATGTAGAAGTACCACGCGGGATCGAGAAACACCTTGGACAACGTGAGCACGGCGACGAAGCGCGTACGGAGAAGCTTAAGGGCGGGCGGAGGCGGAGCGGCCACCTCCGCCTGCACGTGGGCTGGCGTACGGTAGACAAACCACCAACCCACGAGCCACAAGTAGCCCGTGAGCCCGACAATCACGAAAGCGGACTGCCAGCCAAAGGTCAGCGCCAGCCAAGCCATCAACGGCGGGGCGATGATGGCGCCGATCGCCGCGCCGCTGTTGAAGATGCCGCAAGCCAGCGCCCGCTCGCTGGCGGGGAACCACTCGGAGACCACCTTGATCGCGGCCGGCCAGTTGCCCGCTTCGCCCATGCCGAGAAGGAAGCGAAAGCCGGCGAGCGACCAGGCACCCGTGGCCAGGGCGTGGAGCATGCCGGCGGTCGACCACACGGCCATGCAGATCGCATAGCCTAGCCTCGTGCCGAGGCGGTCGATCATCGGTCCCGACAGCCCGTTCGAAATCGTGTAGGCCAGCATGAAGGCCGAGATGACGTAGCCGAAGGCCTCGTTGGACATCCCGAAGTTCTCGCGCAACATCGGTCCCACGACCGAGAGCGCCTGGCGATCAAGGTAGTTGATGACAGTCGCCGCGAACGCGAAACCGATCATCACCCAGCGCAGACGCGAGGGTGGGCGGGATCCAGCGGGATCAACGGCGGGAACGGGGGTCGCATGAAGCGCATTCACCGCCCGCGACCGAATCAGGCCGCACCGACGCATGCCAGCACCATTGCGGAGGAACCCTCAACCGCCGTTCCACGTCGCCCTGCCCGCGAGGGGAGGGACCTTTGTCATTCTGAGCGAAGCGAAGAATTCATGCGCAAGGTCAAGACCGTGTGATTCTGAGCGCAGCGAAGAATCCATCAGCGATTCTGCGTCAGGGCAGTGGATTCTTCGCTGCGCTCAGAATGACAGAAGGGGCGTATCTTTGTGCTTTCACACCGGCTCTCACGCCGCGGGCTAAAACAGCCAGTGACTTCAAACCTCCGCGAGATTTCGCGTTTTTTCGGTTCAACTGAATCTTTCATCCAAAAGGGCGGCACCGGGAGGATTTGCTCTCCGGTCAGGTGTTGTTTTTTTCTCGGACGGAATGAGCAATCCAGACGAACCTATCCACGGCGTGTGGCAGCTGCTCCGGGCCGAGTTCGAAGGCGAGCAGGCGCCGGAACTCGTCACGACGAAGACCACCCTCGAGATCACCGCGGGAACCTACAGCGTGTGGTTCGACGGCCAGGTCTCGGACCGTGGTTCCTTTGCGAAAGCGGAGAGCGAGGTCGGAGGGATGATTGTATTGGAGAGCACCGAGGGTCCCAATGCCGGCCGCACGATCCGCGCCATCTACCAGCAGAAGGGCGACCGGCTCCGCGTCTGTTACGGGCTCGACGGCTCCGTGCCGACGGCCTTCAAGGCCGTTTCCGGGGCCCCGCACTACCTCGCCACTTACCGCCGCACCCCGCGCTGAAGCCGGAACGATGCCGTGGAGCGAAAGCGGCGGGTGTGGGCACCCGCCCTCCAGGGTAGGCGGATCGTTCAGACTTCAGTTCGCCCTCCTCTCCAAGAGCAATCCATGGAGGGACGGTGCCCCCACCGTCCACGGCTGCCTTTCGTCGAACTGAACGTTCACCAATCAGTTTAGCAACTGCCGCTCGTCGCAGGCCTTTGTCCTTCATTCAAGAAACGGCCCGGCGGCGAGCCCTTCGACAGGCTCACGGCCTGCCGTTCGCTTAAAATAAAGGCTCTGAGCTAGTCGAGGGGCGCCGGCTACATTTGGCTGCATCGCTCCGGCTGAAGACGGGCGTCCCGCTGGCCGGTGGACAAGCGCGGAAATTCATTTCAGGTTGGCGGAATGATCCCCGATTGGACGGTCGCGAAGACCTACACGGACATCCTCTATCACAAGGCGGGCGGCGTCGCGAAGGTGACGATCAACCGTCCCGAGAAGCGCAATGCGTTTCGCCCGCGGACGGTCGCGGAGATGTTCGATGCGTTCAGCGACGCACGTGAAGATCCCGCCATTGGGGTGGTGCTCCTCATTGGCGCGGGCCCGCACACCGACGGCAAGTATGCCTTCTGCGCGGGAGGTGATCAAAGTGTGCGCGGCCATGCGGGCTACGTGGACGAAGCGGGCGTGCCGCGGCTCAACGTCCTCGATCTGCAGAAGCTGATTCGCTCGATGCCGAAGGTCGTGATCGCGCTCGTCGCCGGCTATGCGATCGGCGGCGGCCATGTCCTTCATGTGGTGTGCGACCTCACGATTGCGGCGGACAACGCGATCTTCGGCCAGGTCGGGCCGCGCATGGGAAGTTTCGACGGTGGCTTTGGTTCGAGTTACCTTGCGCGGGTCGTCGGCCAGAAGAAGGCCCGCGAGATCTGGTTTCTCTGCCGGCAATACGGCGCCCAGGAGGCGCTCGACATGGGACTCGTCAATACCGTCGTGCCCGTCGCCCAGCTCGAGGCGGAGGGCGTGAAGTGGGCGCACGAGATCATGGAGAAGAGCCCGCTGGCGATTCGGTTGCTGAAGAGCGCGTTCAACGCCGAACTCGACGGCCAGGCGGGCATCCAGGAACTCGCGGGCAATGCCACGCTGCTCTATTATATGAGCGACGAGGCGAAGCACTTCATGACCGCCCAGCGCGAGAAGCGAAAACCCGACGCGCGGAAATATCCCTGGCTGCCCTAGGAGATTTTGGATTTTGGATTCTCGATTTTCGATTTACCGCAGCTAGGTCGCTCCGGAGCACACGGCTGCCGCTGCCGCCGGCTTCGCGAGGTTGAGCCGGAAGCGATGAGCAAGATCGGCTGCAGCGAGCGGCGGGCGTGATTTCCAACGGCCCTGAACTGCAAGCGGCCTCTGAATCCGTGTCCATTTGTGTCCATCTGTGGTTGTTTTCACTGCCTGGACCGGGTTGGAGAGGGGGTGCCCAACGGGTGGGGTGGGTAGCTCGGGTGGCCCGTCCGAAATCGAAAATCGAGATTCCAAAATCGAAAATCCCACGCCTCGCTTGCATGCGTTTCGAGTTTCATAACCTTTTCCTCCCATGTCCTCGCATCCTCTCCGCACCTTCCTAGCCCTTGCCTTGCTGCCGGCCGCGGCCGGTTCGCTCCTCGCGCAGATGGGCGACCAGCGCGACTCCAAGGGTCAGGTTCAGGCTCCGCCGCCCAAGGAATGGAATATTCCGGCCGCGCCGGTGTTGAAGCCCGAGGACGCTCTCAAGTCCTTCCGGCTCCAGCCCGGTTTCCGCATCGAGCTAGTCGCGAGCGAGCCTCTCGTCGAGGAGCCGGTCGCGATCGACATCGACCCCGATGGCCGCATCTGGGTCGTCGAGATGCGAAGCTACATGCCCGATGCCGACGGCAAGGGTGAGATCGAGCCGATCAACCGGATCGTGGTCCTCGAGGACACGAACAAGGACGGCAAGATGGACAAGAGCACCGTCTACATGGACGGGCTCCATCTCCCGCGACTCGTGAAAGTGCTCGAGCATGGCGTGCTCGTCGCGGAGCCGCCCTACCTCTGGTACACGCGGGACACCAACGGCGACGGCAAGGCCGACGAAAAGACGATGGTCACCGACGACTATTCGGTTCGCGAAACCAATCCCGAAGGCGGCGGCAACGCGATCCTCTGGGGCATGGATAACTGGCTCGTCTCGAGTTCCTACGGTCGCCGTTTCCGGCTCAAGGACGGCAAGTGGATTTCGTCACCCGTCGTGTCGCGCGGTCAGTGGGGCCAGTCGATGGACGACTACGGCCGCACGTTCACGAACTCGAACTCGGATTACCTGCGCTCGGATTTGGTCGCGCTGCACTACCACGCGCGCAACCCGAACCTGAATCTGACGAACGCCCGCCAGGAGAATCGCGATAGCGGCGTGAATCATCTGGTCGACGCGAACCAGGAACTCTGGCCGATCCGCGTGACCGCGGGCGTCAACCGCGGCTACTGGGAAGGCCAGCTGCGGAAGAACGGCACGTTGAAGGATTTCACCGCGGCCTGCGGCCCGGTCATCTACCGGGGCGACAACTTCCCCGCGGAATTCTACGGCAATTATTTTTCCACCGAGCCGTCGGCGCATGTCATCCGCCGTTCCATCCTGACCGAGCAGGACGGAATCATCAGCGGCCGCAACGCCTACGCCGACCAGCAGCAGGAGTTCCTGGGCTCGACGGACGAGCGGTTCCGGCCCGTCAATCTCTACACCGCCCCGGACGGCACGCTCTACGTCGTCGATCTGTACCGCGGCATTTTGCAGCACCGCCAGTTCATGACGAGTTACCTGCGGAAGCAGATCATCGAGCGCGGCCTCGACAAGGGCACGCGCTTCGGCCGCATCTACCGGATCGTCCACGAGTCGAAGCCACCGGGGCCGGCGCCGAGCCTCTCCAAGGCGACCCCGGAGCAACTCGTCGCGCAGCTCACGAATCCGAACGGCTGGTGGCGTGATACCGCGCGGCGGATGCTCGTCGAGCGGGGCGACAAGTCGGTCTCACCCGCGCTGCGGCGCCAGGCGCTGTCGCCCACGGCGACCGTGCCGACGCGGCTGCAGGCGTTGTGGATCCTCGAAGGTTTGGACGGCCTCGATCAGGAAACGTTGACCAACGTGATGGACGATCAGGCACCGAAGCTGCGCGCCGCGGCCATTCGCCTGAGCGAGCCGTTGTTGAACTCAGGCAATCGCAGTCTGGTGGACAAGGTCGCCGCCAAGGTCCGCGATCCCTCGCGCGAAGTGCGCTGGCAGGTCGCGTTTTCGCTGGGTGAAGCACCGGCTGCGACGCGAGAGGCCGCGCTCGCGTCCCTGCTTCTGGCCGATGCGAACACACCGTTCGTGGTTCCGGCCGTGCTCAGCAGTCTCACCGGCAGTGAACTCACTTTCCTCGAGCGCCTCGCCGGTTCCGCCGACTGGCGCGAAGTGAAGCCTGGTTATGCCAGCGTCTTCGAACATCTGTCGGCGACGGTGCTGCAGGAGGGCAAGGCCGACCGCGTCGAGCGCCTCTTTCAGTTCCTCACGCAGGACACGCAGCCGAAATGGCAGCGGATGGCGATGTTGACCGGCATGCGGGGTGCCAGCATCCGGAAGCTCCCGGCCTTCCCCAAGGGCCTGGAAATGGCGTCCAAGAGCAGCGACGCGCAGGTGGCGAAAGCGGCCGGGGATCTCCTCGCCCGTTTTGACTGGCCGGAGAAACATCCGGGCGGCGCGCGTCAGCTGACGGCGGATGAGAAGGAACTCTTTGAACACGGCCGCACGGTCTACACCATGGTTTGCTCCGCGTGCCACCAGCCCAATGGCCAGGGTCTCAACGGTCTGTCCCTGCCGCTTGTGAACTCGAAGTGGGTGTTGGGCGACGAACGGGCGCTTGCCCGGATCGTGCTGAAGGGAAAGACGGGACACTTTCCGACGCCGATGCCAGCCCTCGAGATGATGGCCGATGGTGACCTGGCGGCGGTGCTGACGTTTCTCCGCCGCAACTGGGGACATGAGGCGAACCCGGTGACTCCGGCGCTCGTGGGCGAAATGCGGCGCGCGGTGATCATTCGCGGTACGCCCTATACGGACGAGGAACTCGACAAGATCGTCGCGCAGAAGGAAAATTGAGCGACGACTCACGGTCGAATACATCCGCGGCGATGAAGGAACTGCTCCACGACGCCGCCAGCCGGGCCGTCCGCTACCTCGAGGGCTTGGACGCGCGAGCTGTGGCGCCGTCGCCCGCCGCGGTCGCCGCCCTCACGCGTTTCGACGAGCCGCTGCCCGCCGAGCCAGGCAGTGCGGGCGAAACGCTGCGCTTGCTGGACGAAGTCGGTTCGCCCGCCACGACGGCGATGGCGGGCCGGCGGTTCTTTGGTTTCGTCATCGGCGGCTCGATCCCGGTGACAGTGGCAAGCAGCTGGCTCGCCACCGCGTGGGACCAGAACACCGGACTTTACCGGCCCACGCCCGGGACCGCTCAGCTCGAACAGGTCGCGCTCCGCTGGCTGCTCGAGCTTCTCGGGCTTCCGCGGGAGTGCGGCGCGGGCTTCGTGACCGGGGCCACGGTGGCGAATTTCACGGCGCTGGCGGCCGCGCGGCATGCCGTGCTGGCCCGCGTGGGTTGGAACGTGGAAGCAAACGGATTGTTTGGCGCGCCGCCTGTGACCGTGATCGTCAGCGCGGAATCTCACCCGTCCGTGACGAAGTCGCTGGGACTGCTCGGCCTCGGCCGCAGCCGGGTGGTGGCGGTCCCGGTGGACGGGCAGGGGAGGATCAAGCTCGACGCGTTTCCCGCCGTGGCAGGTCCGACGATTGTGTGTCTGCAGGCGGGCAACGTGAACACCGGCTCCTTCGATCCGATCGGCGCGATCTGCGAGCGTCTGCGCGGCACCGGAGCGTGGATCCATGTCGATGGCGCCTTCGGACTCTGGGCGGCGGCTGCACCCTCACGGGCGCCATTGGTGAGCGGAATTGGTCAGGCCGATTCGTGGGCCACGGATGCGCACAAATGGCTGAACGTTCCCTACGACTGCGGCCTCGCGTTTGTGCGCGATCCCCACGCGCTGAAGGCGGCGATGGCGATCACGGCGGAATACCTGCCGACGCAGAACGAGCAGCGGAATCCGGGGGACTTCACCCCCGAGCTCTCGCGTCGCGCCCGCGGCGTGGACGTGTGGGCCGCGTTGCGCACCTTGGGCCGCGCGGGGGTGGCGGAAATGATCGAGCGGAATTGCGCGCAGGCCCGGCGCTTCGCCGAGGGGCTCGCCGCCGCCGGATATGAAATTCTCAACGAAGTCGTGCTGAATCAGGTCCTCGTGTCCTTCGGTTCGCCGGAACAGACCCGCCGGGTCATCGAGGCGATTCAAGCCGAAGGCACGTGCTGGGCGGGCATCACCGTCTGGCAGGGGCGCACCGCGATGCGGATCAGCGTTTCCTCGTGGGCCACGACGGACGCCGACGTGGAGCAGAGTCTGCAGGCGATGATCCGGGTCGCCGGGTCGGCTCGTTGACCGCGCGGTTTCGGACGAACAACATCGTCGCCAGAGGCAAATCACCCGCCGCAACCGGGAATGCGGTTGACAGAAGTTGGCGTCGATTGGAAAAACCTTGGTACTTTTCCAAGGACATGCGCCTCTCCCCAGAGCGCAGTTAGCAGCCGAGAGGCCGGCCCGCTCGCCCCTGAAGCCTGGTGTCAGGTCCCCCGCGTGGACTGGTCGCTTGTTCAAATCGGATCTTTACCTGATCCGGCACCTGTTCCCACCAAGAACATCGTCTCGTACACCGGTTAGTATGAAATATAAACCAAGCCAATCAGCACTCCTGACCGCGGTCGCTCTCCTGAGCCTCGGCGTTGCCCCCTCGTACAGTCAGACCGCACCGGCGCCCAGCGGCAACTCGACCGAGGCCGTTAAGCTCGATCCGTTCAACGTCAGCGCCGACACCGATGTCGGCTTCGTCGCCAGCAGCTCCCTCGCGGGCGGTCGCATTCAGACCGCGTTGAAGGACACGCCGGTGGCGTTCTCGGTCATTACCAAGGAATTTCTCGACGCGTTCAACATCACGAGTGCGGTCGACGCCGGCAACTGGTCGACCAATTCGACCTACACGGCGGGTGACAACACCAACGCCGGTTACGGCGGAAACGAGACCGGCCAGCTTCGCATTCGCGGCATCAACGTGAATGCCGCGACGCGCAACTATTTCGCGTACCCCTCGGTAGCGGATAGCTTCAATCTCGATCGCATCGACTTTGCCCGCGGCGCGAACTCCGTGCTCTTCGGTTCGGGCGGCGCCGGCGGCACGCAGAATACCGGAACCAAGCAGGCAATTACCAACCGCTCGATCACAGAGGTCCGGATGCAGGTCGGTAGCTATGATAAATACCGGATCACCATGGATCTCAACCGGCCGCTGAATGACAAGGCGGCCCTCCGGACCAACCTGCTCTGGTCGACCAAGGATGACTGGCGGCAGCGCCTCTGGGAAGACAAGCAGGGCGCGCATTTCGCGGCGACTTACAAGCTGACTCCGAAGTTCACCATCCGTGGTGAATTCGAATACCTGCGCGTCTACAAGGACACGGCTACGTACCAGTACCGCGACCTCGTATCGGCGTGGGACGGCAAAACCTACAATACCGGTCAGCCCCTGACGGGCCCCGGTTCGCTGACTGCAGCGCAACTTGCGCAGGCGGGTCTTGCCCGCTCGCCGCAGCGCTTCGTCTCGCACCCGTCGTACAATGGGCTGACCTACAACTTCACGAATACGCTGCGCACCACGGGCATGGCCCAGAACAACACCGCCCCGAATTATTACATGGGCAAGCCGATCGTCACGGTTGGCTGGAGCGTGCGCTCGCAGGCGATGATTGATGGTCTCGACGGCCTGCCGATCGCTAATCGCTTTGGCGGCGCTTATGCCGCGTCTCCGTACTTCTGGGTCCCGAGTCGCGAAGAGACCTGGATGTGGGATGACCCCAAGCACCAGTTCCCGGTCAATGGCCAGACCACCCGCGACGCCGCGCTCTACTTCACCTCGACGCCCTTTGAAGGGGTCTTCCTGGAACTTGCCGGCGACGCCAACCGCGTTCGCGGCAAGGGCGACACTGCCCAACGCCGTGGTGGACCGGAGTTCTACGTCGATACGCACCGGACCCTCCCGGACGGCACGGCGAATCCGTGGTTCCTCCACACCTACCACGATCAGGGCCATTACAAGCAGCTGCGCAACCGTGACGCGGACAGTGTCCGCTTTCAGGCCGCGTATCTGAAGGACACCCGGATCGGTCGCCTGCAGGTGGGATTCATGGGTGCGCTGAGCAACGACTTCGCCGTCAGCCGTTCGAGCTTGTTGCTGCTGCCGTTGACCTGGCTCGCGCCTGATGCCCGCGCCATGGTAGCCCAGACCGGCAGTGATTTGAACGAATTCTTCGCGTGGAACCGGTACTACTCAGATGACAGTTCCCGCATTAAGAACCCCGCCTGGAGCGAAGGCCAGTATGGCCGTCCCGTCACCGTGGTTGATCCGCAGAATGGCCGGCGCGAGATCGTGAAGCCGACGTGGATTTGGGATGCCCGTCGCGAAACCAACGTCCAGGATTCGATCCGGAAGAACAAGTACATCCAGGCCGCCGGCAACTTCGACTTGTTCAAGAATCGGCTCGTCCTGATCGGCGCTTTCCGCCGCGACTTTGTTCATCTCTCACAATTCCGTGTCGGTAATCCGGGCAGCTATCCCGCGGGCTGGGACGGAACGAGCCTGCTGCTCCGCCCGGCCACCCCGCCGGACTTCTTCAGTCTATCGTACTCGCCGAAGAATGCGGCGGGGGTCGTGACCGGTCCCGCCATTCCGGCGGATGTTCGTCCGCGTCAGCTGATCCAAGGCACGGAAATTCCGCTGCCGCAGTACGCCAACGACCGGTTCAAGGATGACTACAATTCGCCCGACTCGTTCGCCAACATCAACACCGGGACGACCGGTGTCGTCGTCAATGTGACGAAGTGGCTGGGAGTCTACGGCAACCAGAGCACGGCGTGGACCTTTGGTTCGGCGGCCCAGGACATCTATGGCAACATTGTCCCGGCCACGATCTCGCACGGGCAGGATGCCGGTATCCGCATCACCCTGCCGGGCAACCGGCTGGCCTTCAGTGCCGGGTGGTATCACACGTATCAGGACGGAGCCACGGTCAACATCGAGGGTGGCGTCATCGCCGCGTACAACTCCATTGGTGACCTTCCCCCGATCGGCTCTTCATTCCTCGACCGGAATCACCGCGATTTCAAGCGGACGCCGACGAACAACATCGTGTCGACCGCGACGAACGACACGTACGGCATCGAACTCGAAATGACGGCCAATCTGGCGCAGAACTGGCGCCTCACCGCGAACTTCGGCACGAACGAAGCCCGAACCAAGAACCAGGGCCAGGACGTGGTGCAGTTCTTCGATGCCTCGGATGCCGTGGTCCGACAGATTCTCGAGGATGGCGGCATCGGCATCAACCCGGCGAATCAGCAGGCTTCGATTAAGGCGGAGTTCAATGACCCCACGAAGATCAATCTCGAGCGCGCTCAGGCCGCGGCGGATGCGTGGAATAATCTGGTCAACAACGTGCAGCCGCTGGCGCGCTCCCGGCCGGACAAGCTGAATGCGGTGCTCCAAAACGTGCCGTGGACGGCGAACTTCGCGACGGACTATCGTTTCCGTCAGGGCAAACTGGCCGGGCTGCGTGCCGGTCTCGGCGTCCAGATGCGCGGCCCGCAATTCGTCGGCAGCCGCGGCAGCGACACCGGCCGCGATCCGGCCAATCCGAATGCGACCGTGCCCTATCTCGGCGGCGGCGTCTACGGCAAGACCGGCACGAAGGAAAACACCAGCGCCTTCGAATGGGTGAAGGCGCCGGGTTATACCTCGGTGACGGGTACGCTCTCGTATACCGTTCGCCTGAAGGAGGCGCGGAAGTTCATGCCGAAGAGTGTGACTTTCGATCTCTCGATCGAGAACTTGAACGGTCGCGACAGCCCGATTTACGGCTTCACCAGCACGGGCGGTCAGAATACGAACGGCACGAACTTCGTGCCGAACGACGGCCCGGAGGCGATCACGTCCGATCCCTCGCGCAAATCGGTTCCCGG
Organism: Opitutia bacterium; assembly: GCA_947472765.1. GTDB lineage: Bacteria > Verrucomicrobiota > Verrucomicrobiia > Opitutales > Opitutaceae > ER46. Next base: position 2,298 of record CANJCM010000014.1, on the reverse strand, counting down.
AAACTTCTCCTATCTGAATCCGCGCAGCTTCACGTTGACGGCCCGGATGGAATTCTGAGTTTCTGCCGCAGAGTCTCTTACTGCGAGCCCGTGGGCCAAAAGCCCACGGGCTTTTTATTACCTGTACGATGAACGTGCGTCCCGCCGTCGACCGTTCAGCGGTCAAAACCGCTTGCGGTGCGCGGAGGTTTCAGACGCGTTTTTAACGTGAGTTCCGTCTCATCGCCGCCCGCTTTGCCTCGTACTCCTCGTTTTCAACTCGCCGTGGCCGGTGCGTTGATCGTGGGAGCGGCGCTGGTGGCCTATCACAACAGCTTTTCCATCCCGCTTTTCTTCGACGATCTGCCGGGGGTTGAGCGCAATCTCTCGCTGCGCCACCCGGGGCAGTGGTTCTTTCCGCCGGTGGATGCATCCGGCGCGACCGGGCGGCCGCTGGTTAATTTCACGTTGGGTCTCAACTACGCGGCGGGTCAGCTCGACGTCACCGGCTATCACGTCGTGAATTTTCTCGTTCACGTTCTGGCGAGCCTGGCGTTGTTCGGCGTTGTCCGGCGCACTCTGATTCTGCCGGGTTTCGGCCGCAGCCTCGGTGGCGGACCAACGGCCGGGGCCATGAGCAGCAACGCCACTGGGATCGCGTTCACGGCGGCGTTGCTCTGGTCGGTCCACCCGTTGCTGACCGAGTCTGTCAATTGCGTGATCCAGCGGAACGAGCTTCTCGTCGGGCTCTTCTACCTGCTGACCCTCTACTGTTTTATTCGCAGTGTCGGGGAGGACAGTCGTCCGCGGTGGCGGGTCGCCGCAATCGCCTCGTGTTTTCTCGGCGTGCTCAGCAAGGAGGTCATGGCCACGGCTCCGCTGCTCGTGCTGCTTTTCGATCGGATGTTCGTGGCCGGAAGCTTTCGTGACGCGTGCCGCGCGCGCGCGCGGTTTTACGGTCTCCTGTTCTCGAGCTGGTTGCTGCTGATAATTCTCATCTCCGGCAGTTCACAGCGCACCGGCACCGTGGGATTCGGGCTGGGCGTGAGCTCGTGGGAATACCTGCTGACGCAATGTCGCGCCATCGTGCTCTACCTCAAGCTGGCCGTCTGGCCGTCGCCGTTGGTGGTCGACTACGGATATTCGGTCGAGCGTCACCTCAGTGCCGTCCTGCCCCAGGCACTGTTCCTGGTGGGCCTGGCGGGCGCGACGATCTGGGCGGTGATGCAGCGCCGGGGTTGGGGAATTGTCGGGGCGTGGTTCTTCCTCATTCTGGGACCGAGTTCGAGCGTCGTGCCGCTGACCACGCAGACCATCGCGGAACACCGGATGTATCTTCCGCTCGCTGGATTGGTCGTGCTGCTCGTGATCGGTCTTTTCCGATGGCAGGGACGACGGGGCCTCGCCGTGGCGATCGGCGCCGCGCTGGTCTTCATCGTCATGACCACCGTCCGCAACCAGGCCTATGCGAGCCCGCTTTCGATTTGGTCCGACACGGTGGCAAAATGGCCCGCCAATGCCCGGGCGCGGACGAATCTGGGCAATGCTCTGGCCCGCCTTGGTCGCACCTCCGAAGCCATCCCGCACTATACGGCCGCGCTGAGCCTCGATCCGAAATACCAGGAGGCGCAGGCCAACCTGGGCCTCGCGCTGCTCCAGACGGGGAAACCCGCTGAGGCGCTGGGTTACTTCGCGGAGGCCGTAAAGCTTCGGTCCAGCGACGCAGAAGCGGAGCGAAACTGGGGCGAGGCACTCGCCCAAATGAGTCGGGTGCCGGAGGCCCTGGAGCATTTCCGGCGTGCCGCGCAAATTGCGCCGGACCACCCCCGGAATGTCGCCCTGCTGGGCTGGGCGCTGCTGCTTTCCGGCCAGACGGTCGACGCGATTCCAGTTCTCGTGCGCGCCGCGCAGCTGCAACCGGACTCACCGGATGTTCATTTGGATCTGGCCAATGCCCTGGTCATCGCCAGCCGGCAGACCGAGAGCCTGCCGCACTTTGAGGCGGCGGCACGGCTGCGACCGGGCGACGCGAATATTCACTTCAACTGGGGCCAGTCCCTGCTCCGGTCTGGCCGGCCGGCCGACGCGGTGGTGCAGTTCGCCGAAGTGATTCGATTGCGCCCGGGCGATGCGGAGGCTCGCGCGCTGCTGCTGCGCGCACGGCAGGCCGCCGGAACGAGATGAGCGGGAGAGTTCACGGTTGGCATTCCCTTGGGTGCCCTTGAAATCGGGACGACGTGGCCAAGATTCATCGCAGTGCCGCAGCGAAATCGGAGCCTGTGCTCGCGGTGGCTGAGCCCGCTGCGCATGGCGCCGGGA
>CANJCM010000013.1 GCA_947472765.1 Opitutia bacterium | reverse complement strand
CTGCAGAGTGGGTCGGATGTGACGAAGCAGTTGGTCGCGAGTCCGACGCCGTAGGTTTCAAGCATTTGCACAGAAGGCGAACCAAGGGCGAACCAAGTCCCGGGCTTTGGTCTCACGCGGAGAGCGCGGAGCCGCGGAGATGGCGCTCGGAGCTCTGTGGTCAGTTGGATTGGGGGTTTGGATCCGAACTTGGTGCGTTCGATGCACTCTGTGGTTGATTTCCGGGCCCGCCCACTTGGCTCCCACCCGGCTCGGCTTCTGTGCCAGGGGTTACCCGCGGTAGAGGGTCAGGGCGCTACAAGTTAAATTCTGCCGGAGAGCCAGTCGCCAAAATGAGGGCCCGGGTGGCCTACCGGTGGGGGCTCGTGAAGAAACACCTGTCGGAAGGGACGAATTAACATGTAGCGCCCTGACCCCGTCTGATTCCGGCCCCTGGCAATCGATTGCTTCGTCTAAAGTAGTCCCGCTGCTCACGCAGCGGGCTACCCGGGTAGCTTCGGAATCCAGATCATGGATGAAAGCGGCCTCCGCCCTCAGGAATTCCGGTCGCCGGAATTCCTTTTGAGGTGGCATCGCACGACGACCGGGTTTGATTGCCCGGCGTGACCAAGAACGAAATCGCGGATGTGCTGAGTGACATCGGGACGCTCCTCGAATTGAAGGGCGAGAACCCGTTCAAGGTCCGCGCCTACCAGTCCGGCGCGCGCGCCCTCGAGGCAATCGAGGAGGCCGAGCTCGCCCGGCTGATCGCCAATGACGAATTGCAGAGCGTGAAGGGCATCGGCGAGGCGCTCGGGCAGAAGATCGGCGAACTCCACTGCACCGGGCGGCTCGAGTTTTTCGAGAAGCTGAAGGCTTCGATCGAGCCGGGACTGGTCGACATGCTCCAGATTCCCGGTCTCGGGCCGAAGAAGATTCGCGCACTGCACGACAAGCTGTCGATCACCGACATCCCCGGGCTCACGCAGGCGTGCACCGACGGTCGCGTGGCGGAACTCGACGGCTTCGGCGCCAAGACGCAGGAGAAAATTCTCGCGGGCATCCGCAACCGCGAAGCTTACGGGCGTCGGCATCTCTGGTGGCACGCAGCCGAAGTTGCCGAGCCGATTGTGCAGGGACTGCGCGCGTTGCCGCAGGTGAAGCGCGCGGAATCGGCGGGCAGCTTGCGCCGCGGACTCGAAACGGTCGGTGATTTGGATTTCATCGTGGCGGCGACCGAAGTCACTCCGGTCGTCGACTGGTTTGTGGCGTTGCCGGGGGTGAAGGAGGTCACGGCCCGCGGGGACACCAAGGCCAGCGTGCGCTTCGAGAGCGGGTTGCAGGCGGATCTGCGGATCGTGCCCGACGAGCAGTTCGCGTTCGCGCTGCATCACTTCACCGGTTCGAAGGATCACAACGTCCAGATGCGGCAGCGCGCGCTGGCTCGCGGGCTCAGCCTGAGCGAGTGGGGACTTGTGCCGGCGGAGGGCGAGGGGACGGTGAAGGCCAAGGTCGCGCGCGCGAAACCCGCGGCCGATGCTTCGTCGTCGGGACCGGCCATCGCGTCGGAGCGCGAGCTTTTCACCGCGCTGGGACTGCACTTCATCCCGCCGGAATTGCGCGAAGGGCTCGGGGAGATCGAGTGGGCGGAGAAGGTCGAGTTGCCGCGGCTCGTGGAAACCGGGGATTTGCGCGGGGCGTTTCACAATCACACGACGGCGTCGGACGGACGTAACACCCTCGCCGAGATGACCGCCGCGGCCGAGGCGCTCGGCTGGGAATATCTCGGGATCGCCGATCACTCTAAGTCGAGTTTCCAGGCGAACGGGCTCAGCGAGGAGCGGCTGCTCAGGCAGGTCGCGGAGATTCGCGCCCTCAATGAATCGCGGCGTTTCAAGACCCACGTGTTTGCCGGCGTCGAGTGCGACATCCTCGCCGACGGCCGGCTCGACTTCGCAGACGACGTGCTGGCGCGGCTCGATTACATCGTGGCGTCGGTGCACAACGCGTTCGCGCAGGACGAGGCGACGATGACGGCGCGAATCGTTCGCGCAATCGAACATCCGGCGACGACGATGCTCGGACACGTGACCGGCCGGCTGCTGTTGCGGCGCGAGGGTTACAAGGTCGATGTCGGCCGCGCGATCGATGCGGCGATCGCGAACAATGTGATCATCGAGTTAAACGCGAGTCCGTGGCGGCTCGATCTCGACTGGCGGCACTGGCGGAAGGCGGCGGAGCGCGGGTTGCTCTGCTCGGTGAACCCGGATGCGCACGAGACTGCCGGGCTGGAGCATGTTCGGGCCGGCATCAATGCGGCCCGCAAGGGTGGGCTGACGCGGGAACAGGTGTTCAATACGCGGCCGCTGCGGGAAGTGACGGCGTGGCTGGAGCAGCGGCGCGCGAAGGCGCGCCGCTGAGATTTTGGATTTTGGATTCTCGATTTTGGATTGGGGCCGGCGACAAACGCCGGCCCTGAACACAACCCGGCGCTGCGCGCCACCCCTCTCGAGCCGGAACGATACAGTGGAACGAAGTCGGCGGGTGTGGGCACCCGCCCTCCATGGTAGGCGGATCGGTCAGACTTCCGTTTGCGCTCCTTTCAAACAGCAATCCATGGAGGGACGGTGCCCCCACCGTCCACGGCTGCATTCTGTCGAGCGGAACGGTTCACCCATTAGTGTAGGGCTGCCGCTCGTCGGCGGGCCTCTGCCTTTCATTCGCGAAGCGGCCCGGCGGCGAGCGCCGGCCCTACAGGGCGCCGGAGCCCATTCAATTTCTGAGGAGCTCTCGTTCCGAGAATCCAAATCGAGATTCCAAAATCCAAAATCTTTTGGCTGTTCGCGCCGTCCTGCTGGCTGGTCCCCGGCTCCAGCCCCTTCGAGGTTGTATTCCCTCGGCCATCGCCCACACGATCCGTGCAAATCCCCATGATGCTTCGACTACCCCGTTGTGTCGCAACTGCCCTGACGCTGGTCGTCGTTGCGACTTCACTCCCGGCCCAGGCCCCGAAGCTGTCGTTTCCGGCGCCGAGTCCCGAGGGCGCGATTAAGCAGCGCGTCGGCTTCACCGATATCGAGGTCGTCTACTCCCGTCCCAGCGCCCGCGGCCGGAAGATCTTCGGCGGCCTGCTGCCTTACGGCGACGTCTGGCGCACCGGTGCGAACACCGCGACGAAGATCACCTTCAGTTCGCCGGTGAAGATCGGCGGACGCGAGGTCCCGGCCGGTTCCTACGCCCTGTTTTCCATTCCCGGCGAATCCGAGTGGACGGTCATCCTCAACCGGGTCACCGGCGAGTGGGGTGCCTACAGTTACAACGAGGCCAGCGATGCGCTCCGCGTGAAGGTGCCGTCCGTGGCCCTGGGCCAGGCGGTCGAGACCTTCACCATCGATGTGAACGACGTCCGCACCGAGTCGGCCACGCTGAACCTGATTTGGGAAAAGACCCGCGTGCCGGTGAAGATCGACGTCGATGTCGTGAAGCCCGTGGTCGCGCAGATTGAGGCGGTCATGGTGCCCGGCGCGAAGATCGACGAGAACACTTACTTCGCCGCGGCGATGTTCTACTACGACAACCGCCTCGATTTGAACAAGGCGCGGACATGGGTCGAGGCGGCGACGGCCGGCCCGAAGGCGCCATTTTATATGTTGCACGGCAAGGCGAAGATTCTCGCGAAGCTCGGTGACAAGGCCGGCGCCATCGCTGCCGCGCGCCAGTCGATTGCCGCCGCCGACGGGCCGCCCAAGGCCGAATACATCCGTCTCAACGAAGCGCTCATCTCGAGCCTCAAGTGATGAACGCGCGTTGCGGTCAGGAAAACCGCGGCCTCCGCGGCGCCTGGCTACGGCACAGCCGGGGCTGGCTGGCGGGTGTCGCCCTCGCAGTGGTTACGAGTTTCGCGGGTGCGGCCGAGCCGGCTCCCGGCGCCGCGTTGCTGCAGGAGCTGAAGAGCTTCAACACGGTTGGCACGGTGCTCCACGTCGGCGCGCATCCCGACGACGAGAACACGCAACTCATCACTTACTTTGCCCGCGGCCGCGGTTACCGGACGGCCTACCTGTCCGTCACGCGCGGCGACGGCGGCCAGAACGAGATCGGACCCGAGTTTGACGAAAAACTCGGCCTCGCGCGGACGCAGGAATTGCTCGCGGCCCGCCGGCTCGACGGCGGACGGCAGTTCTTCACCCGCGCAATCGACTTCGGTTTTTCCAAGACTCCCGAGGAAACGCTCAGCTTCTGGGATCGCGAACAGGTGCTTGGCGACGTGGTGCGCGTGATTCGCACCTTCCGGCCCGATGTGATCGTGACGCGTTTTCCGATTCCGCCCGGCAGCGGCGGGCATGGACATCACACGGCGTCCGGCATTCTCGGCGTCGAGGCCTTCAAGATCGCGGGCGACCCGAAGGCATTTCCCGAGCAGATCGCGCAGGGTCTGAAGCCCTGGCAGCCGAAGCGGGTGGCTTGGAATGGATTTGGTCCGGGACGCGGCGGCGGTCCGGTGCCGGCGGGTCCGACGTTCAAGACAGACATCGGCGGCAACGATCCGGTGACCGGCGAATCGTTCGCGGCCATCGCCGGACGCAGTCGCGGCCAGCACATCACACAGGGCTTCGGCAATCCCGGCGCAGGCCGTCGCGGTCCGCAGGGCGGGCCGAATGTGCAGACGTTCACGCTGCTCGGCGGCGACCTCGCCAAGGATGACTTGATGGATGGCATCGACACCACCTGGGCGCGGTTCCCGGGCGGGGCGGAAGTCGGCCGGATGGCGGCGGACGTCATTGCGAAGTTCGACGGCAGCAATCCTTCCGCGAGTGTCGAAGCGTTGCTCGCGCTGCGAAAGCAACTTGCGACCCTGGCGTCCGATCCGGTGATCGACGACAAGCGCCAGCAACTCGACGCGATTATCGAGCGTTGTCTCGGGCTCAAGGTGAAGACGCTCTCGCCGACGCCCGAGGCTCTCGCGGGTGAGACCGTGAAGCTCACGCTCAACGCGACGGTGCAGGCGAAATTTCCGGTGAAGTGGGTCTCGGTGAAAAGCGCGAATGGCGTCACGGCGACGAATGTCGCCCTCCAGCCCGGGCAGGCGGCGACGCGCGACTATCCCTTCACGGTGCCGGCCAACACGCCGCTGACGCATCCGTACTGGCTGCGCGAGGAAGGCTCTTCGGGAATGGCCAAGGTGTCTGATCCGAAGTTGATCGGCCGGCCGGAGAATCCGTCCGCGCTGCCGGTTGAGTATATTTTTGAAATTGGCGGGCAGGCATTCGTCATGGCGGATGAGCCCGTGAACATCGGCGCGCCTGGCGGCAAAGGTCCGGCCCGGCGGAAACTGGATGTGATTCCGCCCGTGTCGCTCGCGTTCGGTTCCGACGTCGCGCTGATTCCGCCCGGCAAGTCGCGGCAGGTTTCAGTCATTGTGACGGCGGCCCGCGCCGGTGCGGCCGGTACGGTGCAGATCGAGTCGGCTCCCGGCTGGCAGGTTTCACCTGCGAATCAGAATTTCCGGCTCGCAGGAGTGGGAGAGAATGCGACGCTGGCCTTCACGGTGACGGCGCCGCCGCAGGCGACGGCCGCCCGGTTCGGGGCGCGGGCCACGATCGATGGGAAGGCCTACACCGCGCAGCGGATCGAGATTCGTTACGACCACATTCCTGTGCAACTGCTGCAGTCGCCGGCGCGCTTGCGCGTGGCCTCGTTCGAGGTGACGACCAAAGGCAGCCGCGTCGGTTATTTGCCGGGGGCTGGCGACGATACGGCGGAGGCGCTAGAGCAACTCGGTTACCAAGTCACCGTGCTGAGCGGCGCGGACCTCACTCCCGCCAAGCTTACGGGACTCGACGCGGTGCTGATCGGCGTGCGGGCGTTCAACGAGCGCACGGATCTCGCGGCGAACCTGCCTGGACTTTTCGCTTATGTGGAGAACGGCGGCACCGTCATCGCACAATACAACCGGCCCAACGGCCTGCTGGCGTCCAAGCTCGGGCCCTACGATTTGTCGATTGAAGGGCCGGCTCCGGACCTGCGCGTGACGGATGAGAAGGCGGCGGTTTCCTTTGTCGCCCCGGAGCATCCGGCGCTGACCACTCCCAATCGGATCACGCCCGCGGATTTCACGGGCTGGGTGCAGGAACGCGGCACGTATTTCCCCAGTAAGTGGGATGCGCATTACGAGTCGATCCTCGCGATGAGCGATCCGAACGAGGCCCCGTTGAAGAGCAGCCTGTTGATCGCGCCCTACGGCAAGGGTTACTATGTTTACACTGGGCTGACGTTCTTCCGGCAACTGCCCGCGGGAGTGCCCGGTGCCTATCGCCTCCTGGCCAACCTTGTTTCGCTCGGGAAATGACGCGCCCGAACTCGTTCGCCGGTGGCGGCAAACCCCCTCATTCATCGGGATCCGCGGCCGCGCCGAAGGGACCGCATGAGCCGACCGAGGCCGAGTTGAAGCGCGAGGAGAAGCCGGGCGTGCCCGGCTTCGAGACCTGGGCGGGCGTGTACTGGTTTGTCTTCGGCAGTTTCGTCGTGGTCGTGCTGCTGCTCGTCGCCTTTTCCGGCGCCTACGCATGAACGCCCTCGATTGGATCGTTCTGCTCGGGACCATCCTCGGCATTGCCGCCTACGGGACGTGGCGGACGCGGCACACGCGCAAGCTGGACACCTACCTGAAGGGCAACCACTCGACGAAGTGGGGCACGATCGGCCTCTCGGTCATGGCAACGCAGGCGAGCGCGATCACGTTCCTTTCCATTCCGGGCCAGGGCTTCGACAGCGGAATCGGTTTCGTGCAGAATTATTTCGGGCTGCCGCTCGCGCTCATCATCGTGTGCGCCGTCTTCCTGCCGATCTACCGGCACCTCGGCGTCTACACGGCTTACGAATATCTCGGCCGGCGCTTCGATGCGAAGACCCGCCTGCTCGGCGCCGGACTCTTCCTGTTGCAGCGCGGACTGGCGAGCGGGGTGACGATTTACGCGCCGGCCATCATTCTCTCCACCGTGCTGGGCTGGCGGCTCGATCTCACGATCGTGTTCACCGGAATCACCGTCATCGTGTACACCGTCACCGGTGGTAGTGCGGCGGTGAACCTCACCCAGAAATGGCAGATGGGCGTCATCTTCGGCGGCATGGTGACGGCCTTCGTCGTGCTCCTGACGAAGCTGCCCTCCGAACTCGGATTCTCCGGCGCGGCCCATGTGGCGGGCGCGATGGGCAAGCTGCACGCGGTCGATTTCTCCCTGAATCCGGATCGTCGGTATACCTTTTGGAGCGGGCTGCTCGGCGGCTTGTTCTTGTCGCTTTCGTATTTCGGCACCGATCAATCGCAGGTGCAGCGCTACATCGGCGGCGCGGCGCTGCGCGAGGGCCGTCTCGGCCTGATGTTCAACGCCCTGCTGAAGATACCGATGCAGTTTTTTATCCTGCTGCTCGGCGCACTCGTCTTCGTGTTTCATCAGTTCGAGCCGGAGCCGGTGTTTTTCAACCGCAGCGAGTGGCAGCATCACACGCAGGGGCCGGAAGGCGCCCCTTTCCGGGCCATCGAAGCGCGGCATGCGGCGGCGCACACGGAGCGCGAGACGGCGGTCCGGGCCTGGATGGCAGTGCGCGAGAGCGGCGGACCCGCCGCCGAGGCGAACGCCCGGAAGGCCATGCTGGCGGCCCGCGATCGGATGGAAGGCGTGCGGAACGAGGCCAAGGCCGCGCTCAAGGCCGCCGACCCGCGGGTCAGCACGAAGGACTCCGACTACGTTTTCATCAACTTCATCATGACGCAGCTCCCGCACGGCGTCATCGGCCTGCTCATCGCGGTGATGTTCGCCGCGGCCCTCGGTTCGAAGGCGAGCGAGCTCAACGCGCTCGGAACGACGACGACGATCGATCTCTGGCGTCAGTTCCGCCCGCTCGCGGCGCACGACGAACGCCGGAATATCCACAGTGCGAAATGGTTCACGGCCATCTGGGGTATGTTCGCCATCGGTTTCGCGTTATACGCGAGTTTCGCGGAGAACCTGATCGAGGCCATTAACATCCTCGGATCCATCTTCTACGGCGTGGTGCTCGGCATCTTCCTCGTCGCCTTTTTCTTTGCCCGGGTGCGGGGCACGGCCGTCTTCTGGGCGGCGCTCGTGTCGCAGACGCTGGTCATCATTCTCTACAACGTGCTCTCGATTTCCTACCTCTGGTACAACCTGATCGGCTGCGCGGCCTGCGTGATCCTGGGGCTCGTCTTCCAGGGGCTCTTTGGCCGCCGCAGCCCCGCCCAGGCATGAGTGCCGGTCCGATCTTCTGTTTCGGGCAGCAGCCGTGCGGGTTCTTTCCGCGCCGGTTCCTGTTCGCGAAATTCCAGACGGCGCGGCGGCTGCAGGCCGAGTTCGGAGGCGAGATCGTGTTCTTCTTTCACGACAGCGATCACGACCCGCGGGAGACGCAGACGCTCCTCCGCCATCGCAAGACCGGCGAGGTCGCGCAGCTCAATTTCGCCTTCGCGAACAAGGTGCAGCGCAAATGGTCGCCGCTGTTCCTGAAACGCATTCCCGCCGACTGGCAGGCCAACACCGCGCGGCAGCTCGGCGCGTACGTCGACCCGAAATGGGTCGAGGCGTTCAAGCGTGTTCAAGCCGGCAACGTCGCCGACTTCTGCCTCGGCATGTACCGCGAGATGGGCCTGCTCGAAGGCGTGCGAGTGGTACGCTCCAGCGATCCCGCCGTGCGTTCGGCGGCCTGCTCGATTCCCGACTACTTCGTCGACGTGCCGTACCAGGGTGAGATCGTCCGCGCCCGTTGCAGTGACGGCACGCTCAAGCTCCACGAGGGCGGCGATGCCTGGCTGCCGCTGCCGGCCTGCGAGTATGGCCCGGCACAAATCAGTCCGGCCCGCGACACGCGGCTGCGCTGGATGCAGTCGGTGCTGCATTGCACGCATTACATCGCGGGAATGGGCGAGCAGGCTTACTTGCGTCATGAGGACGCACCTGAAATCAAGTTCGTGGCCCGCGAAGTGATTGAACGATCCGATGAAGCGTACACCGAAATCTCCGCCTGAGTCCGGGAGCCTGCTGATTTTTGGCGCTCATCCGGACGATGTGGAGTTTGGCTGCGGCGGCGTGGTCGCGAGCGAGACGCGGGCCGGTCGTCACGTCCACCTGGTGGTCTGCTCGCGCGGTGAAGCCGGGACCCATGGTACCCCGGCCGGGCGGACGATCGAAGCGCAGAAGGCGGCGGCGCTGCTCGGAGCCACGATTGAATTTCTCGATCTCGGTGGCGATGCGCACTTCGAGCCGTCGATCAAGAACCGCCTCAAGATCGCCGCGCTGATTCGCCAGTATCGTCCGTCCGTCGTGCTCGCGCCGACGCTGGTGGAAAACCAGCATCCGGATCACGCGGTCCTCGGCCGGCTGGTGCGCGATGCGACGCGATCGGCGCGATTCGGCGGACTCAAGGAGCTGCGCCGCTGGCCGGCGCATGCGGTCACGCAGGTGATTTATTACGCGGTGTCGGTCGAGGCCGAGCCGCGCGATCAGGTGCCGGTGTTCATTGATGTTTCCGACGAGGCCGTCGCGCAGGCGTGGACGGCGGCCATGCAGGCGCATGCCTCGCAGATGCAGACACGCAGCTACGCCGACTTCCAACTCGCGCGGGCCGCCGTGAATGGCCAGCGCGCGGGCGTGCGGCTCGCGATCCCACTCTTCCCGAACGATCCGTTGGTGTTTTCCTCGCTCGCGGCGATGGGCCGCGGGGCGCGGAGGTATTGAACATGGCGGTCGCGTCTCCGTCCGCCCGGGCCCGTCGGCGCGGCCCCAAACCGCTCGCCATTGGGATCACCTGCTATCCGTCGGTCGGCGGCAGCGGGGTGCTCGCCTCAACGCTCGGCTGGGAACTGGCGCAGCGGGGACATCAGGTTCACTTCATCAGCTACGAGCGGCCGTTTCGCATGACCGAGGCGTGGACAGGGGTGCAGTTTCATCAGGTCGCGATCAACGACTACGGCCTCTTCAAGTATCCCGATTACACGCTGCCGCTGTCGGTCAAGATGGCCGAGGTGAGCCGGCAGTGTCGGCTCGACGTGCTGCATGTGCATTACGCGGTGCCGCATGCGACGGCCGCGATTCTCGCGCGCTCCATGCTGGACGGGGAGCGCCAGCCAAAAGTCGTGACGACCCTGCACGGCACCGACACGACCCTGCTTGGCCGCGACACCGGCTACGCTCCCGCCATCCGGCACGCCCTCGAGAAGTCCGACGCGGTGACCGCGGTGTCCGCCTGGCTGCGGGATGAGACGATGGAGTTGCTGCAGCTCCGGCGTCCGATCGATGTCATTCATAATTTCTTTGCCCCGCGGAAGCCGCGGCGGTCCCGCGAGGAAGTTCGCCGCGAACTCGGCCTGCGCGACGGCGAAGCGATGGTGCTGCACCTTTCGAACCTCCGGCCGGTGAAGCGGGTCGACCTGCTGCTCGATGCCGCGGCGCGGGTCCGGCCCCGGGAGGCGTTCAAGCTGGTGATTCTCGCGGGGGCCGACTTCACCCCGTTCGTGGATCACGTGCGGCGGCTCGGGATCGAGGATCGGGTGGTGGTGCGGGAGAAGGTGAACGACATTGAGGATTACCTGCAGGCCGCGGACCTCGGGCTCTTTTCTTCCGAGACGGAGAGTTTTTGCCTGAGCCTGCTGGAGGCGATGTGGTTCGGCTGTCCGAGTGTCTCGACCCAGGTGGGCGGCATCCCGGAAGTCATGACCTCGGGCCGGGAAGGCCTGCTTGTGCCGCCGGGGGACGCGGTGGCGCTGGCGCGCGGGGTGGAGACGCTGTTGCAGGACGCGCCGTTGCGGAAGCGGATGGGGCGGGCGGCCCAGCGGCGGGCGCGCGGAATCTTCTCGGCGGACGTGATCGTGCCCCAGTACGAGGCGCTTTACCGGCGGGTCTGCGCGGGCGGCTAGGTAAGTGCAGTGGTTCCTCCGCTGCCTGCCGAGGATATCGAGTGGTGCGAAATCAAGGTGGCTCGCGACTTCCAGGCATGGGATCAGTCGGTGGACCAACTTGTGGCTGCGAGCGTAAGCGAGTGGCGCACGAGCCGATCAGAAAACCGACTGACTGTCCGGCCCGGGTGTTCGATTCCGGGTTTCCTGGCTTCAGGCTCCAAACCGGATTGAGCCGGATTGGTGTGCACGATCCGCGGGAGAGCCGAAACGTCCCCATTAATAGTCGTCCGCAATTTGGCACCCGGCACTCGCCAATCGCCAACTCCGTCCCCCGCGCTTGCAGCGCCGTTACGGTCCTTTCATAACGGCCGTCCATGATCACCACCCGGGCGCGCGGACTGGCCAATCTCCACGCGGGAGCCTCGACCCTGATCATCGGCGTTTTCTTCTGGGTGTACGCTGCGTTCATCATGGCCTGGGTCCCAGTCGTGCGGCTCAGCCCGGAGGTCAACCTGCTGCCGTACTTCCTCTGCGTCGTGGGTGGCATGGCGCTGTCGGCGCGCGACCTCTCGCAACTGGCCACGCGTTTCCACCTGCTCGACCTCGGCGAGGCGGCCCGGGTGGCCGGCCGGCAGGTGGTGCTCATGGCGCTGCTGACCTTCGCGATGATGTTCGCGACCCAGGATCGCAGCATCAGCCGTCTCTTTCTTGGCACCTTCCTGGTCTGGAGCTGGCTCGGGCTCGCGATGTTGAACGTGTGGCTGCCCCGGTTTCTGGCGCGGCTGGTCTTCCAACGCGGCCACCGGCTGCCGACCGTGTTCATCGGCCGCATCGCCAGCCTCCGCGAGGTGCGGCAGTGGGTCGCCACGCGCGAGGCCTTCGGCGTGCATCCCGTCGGAGTCCTCTCGGACGATCCCGATGCCGCTACTTCGACTGATCTGCCGGCGGATTTCCTCGGACGGGTCGACGACCTCGCCCGCGTCCTGACCGAGCGGACCATCGGTCAGGTCATCCTGATGGAATTGCCCGCCTCCGATGCGGAGGCCCGGGCGCTCATTTCGGTCTGCCAGGAGCAAGGTTGCCGGCTGCTGATTCACAACAATCTCGCCGAGCGATACACGCATCCGCTCGTCCCGATGATCGAGGAGGGACGCCACTTCTACACGCTGCAGGAGGAGCCGCTGGAGGATCCGTTCAACCGGCTGATCAAACGGGCCTACGATGTCGCGCTGGCGCTGCCGGTGGTCGTGCTGGTGCTGCCCTGGCTTTGTGCGTGGGTGTGGATCATGCAGCGGCGGGAAGCGCCGGGGCCGCTCTTCCACATTCGCGAACGGCGGGGACAGCGCGGGGAGACGTTTCACATGCTGAAGTTTCGCTCGATGCGGGTGGAGACGTCCAATGCGGCGGCGGAGTCGCGGCAGGCGCAGCCGGAGGACGCGCGGATTTTCCCGTTCGGCCGGTTCATGCGGCGGCGCAGTCTCGATGAGTTTCCGCAGTTCTGGAACGTGCTGCGCGGTGACATGAGCATCGTTGGCCCGCGTCCCTACATGCCGCTGCTCGACGAGGAATTCCGCCGCCAGACCCGCGGCTACCGGACGCGGCATCTCGTGAAGCCCGGCATCACCGGCCTCGCGCAAAGCCTCGGCTTCCGCGGCGAGATTCTGGAGCAGGAGATGCTGCGCCGCCGCGTGCACTGGGACGTCTACTATATCACGCACTGGTCCGTCTGGCTCGACGTGCAGATCACCGCGCGAACGCTGCTGCAGGTGATTCGGCCGCCGGCGACGGCGTACTGAATTTTGGATTTTGGATTCTCGATTTTGGATTGTTCGAGCCGCTCCTCGGAACGGCGGCGCCAGACGCAATCCGTTGAACCACTCATGCTCACTAATGGGACACTGATTCAGACTGAGCTGTGGACGTCTTTTCCGAATCCGAATTAGCGCCAATTAGTGGTGAAGCCTCCGGCGGTCTTCGTGGATTCTTCGCTGCGCTCAGAATGACAAGGTCCGTGTTAGTGTCCGGTTAGTGCGGGTTAGTGGTTCCTCCGGTTTGGATTATTCACCACTAACTTTCGCTAACGGCTCACTAACTCTCCGAGGCCGCACATGGCGATCGTTCGTTCGGCCGAAAAAAAGCGAGAATCCAAAATCGAAAATTCCCCCGGAGTGTGCACTTTCCCGGGATTCGTCTTGATGAACTCCCGTGACCTGAATCCTCGCGTCAAACAAGCCCTGCGCCAGCTGGCGGCCGGACCGCAGGATATGCGCGACGACGCACTGGCGGCGTTGATCAACGACGAGATGAAGAAATTGCCGGTCGAGGATATCGCCTACATCCGCGACCGGGTCCGCTTTTCCTGCCCGCCCTGTCCCACGGTCCAGGCGGTCGTGCTCATGCTGGATGGCCTGATCGATCTGAAGCAGATGGGACTTTGAGGATTTTGGATTTGGGATTCTCGATTTTGGATTTTCCGAGCGAGGTACTTCGGACCCCGGGACAGTAGTCGAAAATCCGGGATAGAAATCAAAGGCGTGTCTTACTTTGAGGCGTTAGCTCGCGCCAGGGTTTCGCCGAGCCAGCGGCCAAACCAGTCGGTCAGGGCGGCGCGGTCAGTCGGTGCGCGTGAGATCGGAGCGAGGTCTTTGCCCGCGATGACCCGGCGGGCGCGGTGGTCTTCGCGAAGGTCGGCGGAGCTGAGTCCAGTGGAGAGCGCGGAGGGCGGGAAGACGATCGTGTCCCAGGCGGGCGCCGCGAAGTGAATCGACCAGTTCAGAACCCACGTGTACCGGCGGTGGAACTCCGCCTCGTCGAGTTCGCGGCCGGCGCTGGCGGGTACGGCGAGGAGGACGAGGTCGTAGGCCTTCGCGCGTACCTCTTTCGCGGCGGTTTCGATTTGGCTGAGCGTCTGGCCTTCGGTCGGCCACGGTGTCAGCTCGATGTCGGCGCCGGGATGAAGCCGCGTCAGGGCCGGGCCGATCAGCGTGTCCAGCGGTGGCATCGCGAGGACTTTTACCGGCTGGTCGGCAGCGAGACGGGCGCGGACGTGTGCCAGTGAGGCGGCCGGCGGCGCGAATTCGGCGACGGCCATTTCCCTTTCCGCGATCGACTGGGCGATCAGCGTGGCAATGAGGCGGTGACCATCGAAGTTCGGATGAATCTCATCGCTCGCCAGCTGGGTCCACGCGAGCGGGTTTTGGGCGCGGATGGCTTCGAACCGGGCGTGAATGTCGACGACCGGGATTCCTTCGGTGCGTCCGAGTTCGCGACTCACTTCCGTGTAAACGGCGAGCTTGGTCCCGGGGCGGGGCTCGGTGTCGGTGACGGAGTTCTGCGTGCAGAGGAGAACCTCGGCACCTGCCTGGCGGATGCGGGTACAGATCTCGACGAGGTTGCGGTGGAACTCATCGATCGGAACCTTCACGACGTCGTTCATGCCGAACATGACGGTGACGAGGTCCGGCTGACGGCCGATGACGTCGCGTTCGAGCCGCGCGAGACCGTTGACCGTCGTCTCGCCACTCATGCCGGCGTTGAAGACCGTCAGCTGTGCCTTCGGAAAGGTCCGCCGCAATATGAGTTCGAGCAGTTCCGGGTAAGCGCGCAGGCCGCCGCTGTGGTAGTAGGCGCCCGTGATACTGTCGCCCAGGCAGACGATCTTCACCGGCCGCTCACCGGACTCGAGCAGCCCGGCGACTTTGGCCGGTGCGGCAGTGAGTGAGGTGGCGGCGAGGGTGAGGACGGCGAGCGTGCGAAGCATGGGAAGATTTTGGATTTTGGATTCTCGATTTTGGATTGCCGGAAAAGCCCAAACTCAACCCGGTTGAATCGCCTTGGTCCGAGCGGAAACCACAATGCCTCGATGGCGGGAGCCGAAAACGCGAGCGGTGCAACCGCTGTGCGCCGGAAGAATCCAAAATCGAGAATCCAAAATCCAAAATGCAGTCGTCCGTCAGGACGACTGAAGACTGCGCACGGCCAGCTCCGCCATCACGGCCATGCCGGGCGTCAGCGCGGCGTCGTTGAAGTCGAAGCGCGCGTTGTGCAGGAGCGGGTAGGTGCCTTCGTTGCCGTTGTGGAAGCCGAGGAAGACGAAGCTGCCAGGCTTCTCGGCAAGGTAGTACGCGAAGTCCTCGGCGCCCATGCTCGCATGCGGGATCTCGATGCGTTTGTCGCGTCCGAGGGTGGCATCGATCGTCTGCCGCACGAGATCGGTGGCGGCCGGATCGTTCAGCAGGGGCGGGCAGGGAATCTCGCTGAACTTCACCTCGGCCTTGGCGCGGAAGGCCGCGGCGACGTGTTCGGCCATCCGGGCGATGGCCTCGCGGATGTGTCGCTGCAGCGGGGCGGTGAGGGTGCGGAACGTGCCGATGAGCCGGGCGGTCTCGGGAATGATGTTCGTGGTCGTGCCGGCCTCGATCTTGCCGACCGTGACGACGGCCGCCTCCCACGGATTCGTTTCGCGGCTGACGATGGATTGCAAAGCGGTCGTGAGATGGGCGGCGACGACGACGGGATCGATGCTCGCGCCCGGATTCGCGCCGTGGCTGCCGCGGCCCGTGATCTCGATGTAGAAGTTGCAGGTGCTCGCCATCAGGCAGCCGTTGCGGACGCCGACGTGGCCGAGCGGCAACTCGGGCCAGCCGTGGAGACCGAAGACGGCGGACACGTTGTCGAGGGCACCGTCGCGGACCATGAGTGGGGCGCCGCTCGTGATTTCCTCGGCGGGTTGAAAGAGAAACTTCACCGTGCCCGGCAGGGAGGAGGCGTTCTCGTGGAGGACGCGGGCGACGCCGCACATCAGCGCGCTGTGACCGTCGTGGCCGCAGGCGTGCATCCGGCCGGGGATGGTCGAGGCGTAGGGGAGGCCCGTGAGTTCGTGGATCGGGAGCGCGTCGATGTCAGCGCGGAGGGCAATGGTGCGGTCGCCGCGGCCGGCCACGGTGGCGACGAGCCCGGTGCCGTTGGCGAGTCCGCGTTGGACCGGGATGCCGTGGGACTCGAGGTACTGGGCGATTCGTTGCGAGGTCCATTTCTCCTCGAAGGCGATCTCCGGGTGCGTGTGCAGCTCATGGCGCAGCGCGATGATTTCCGGGAGGTGGCGGGCGATGGAGGCGGCGAAACGGGAATTCATGACAAGATTTATGGAGCCGGATTTCGGTGGGTGGGGAACCACTAATTAGCACTGATTGGGCACTAATCCGATCCCGAGGCGAAGCACTCACGCTCACTAAATGGACGCTAGCCCGGGCCCCGGGGAATTTGAACCCAGTCCGGAACAAGTGATCAACGAGTGGGAGTGAATGGTCCAAACGGCTCGGGAAAATCAGTGGCCGATTAGTGTCAATCAGTGGTTCAAGTGGTTTGAATACAAGAGTGATTCAAAGCGTTTCGGTTGCGTTCGAGGGCGGGTTCCGCATCCCTGTCGCACCCTGACGCATGAAGGCCGCTGAATTTTTCACCCTGCCGCCGTCGCTCGCGAACTTTGCCGCGCATTTCCCGGCGGACGCGCTGCCCTGGGAATGGCTGCCGCGGATTGCGCCGGCGCTGGCGGCACTCGGGGGCGATCCGCCCGTGGTCCAGCATCCGGCAGGGGTGCACATCGAGGGAGGCGTTTGGCTCCATCCGTCGGTGAAGCTGCCCGCCTATGCGACGCTCATTGGGCCGATCTGGATCGGCGAGGGGACGCAAATTCGCCCCGGGGCGTATATTCGCGGCAACGTGATTGTCGGCGAAGGCTGCGTGCTGGGGAACGCGTGCGAGTTCAAGAACTGCCTCCTGATGGATAACGTGCAGGTCCCGCATTTCAGCTACGTCGGCGACTCGATTCTCGGCAGCGGCGCGCATCTCGGCGCGGGCGTGATTTGCTCCAACTTCCGGCTCGATCAGAAAC
This sequence comes from Opitutia bacterium, assembly GCA_947472765.1. Classification (GTDB taxonomy): domain Bacteria; phylum Verrucomicrobiota; class Verrucomicrobiia; order Opitutales; family Opitutaceae; genus ER46. Next base: position 56,745 of record CANJCM010000013.1, on the reverse strand, counting down.
CCGTCACGGTCCGCGGGACGGACGCCACGTATGAGACGGGCCTGCGGAAATTCGGCGCGATCATCGGCGATCACGCTGAGGTGGGCTGCAATGCGGTGTTGAATCCCGGCACGCTGCTCGGGCCGCGTTCGCTGGTGATGCCGACCATGGCTTTCGGCGGACAACTGCCGGCGGCGACGATCGCACACAGCCGACCGGTGACAAAATTCCTGCCGCGCCGGGATTGACCGCGAGTGGCGTTGAAGGGCCGGAGCTTGTGAACCACTCATTGACACGAATCGTACGCTAATCCGGGGCAGGGTTTAGAACCACTAACGGGACACTAACCCGAGCCAGGGTCCGGACTACTCCGGGAGAGTTGGTCTGAAATTAGTGTCCCATTAGTGATAATTAGTGGTTCAAAAGTCCGAGGCTTGGGAACCAGTTAGCCTCAATTAGTGGTTTAAAAAACTCGGCGAACGTTCTCGTTCTCGGAAACGTTCTCGTTCTCTCTCTGCGGTTCTAACACGAGCACGAACAAGAATTCACGAGCACCATGCGCACCCTCACCGGCATCCAACCTTCCGGCTCCCTGCACATCGGGAATTATTTCGGCGCCATGCGGCCGGCCATCGAGGCGCAGGCGCGCGGCGAATGCTTCTACTTCATCGCGGATTATCACTCGATGACGTCACTTTTCGATCCGGCGCAGCGCCGGAAGAATGTGACCGAGGCGGCACTCGACTGGCTGGCGTGTGGACTCGATACGAAGCACTCGGTGTTCTGGCGGCAGAGTGACGTTCCCCAGGTGACGGAGCTGACTTGGCTCATCGGTTCACTGACGCCGATGGGCCTGCTGGAGCGCGCGCACAGCTACAAGGACAAGACCGCGAAGGGCGTGTCGCCGAACTTTGGACTCTTCGCGTATCCCGTGCTGATGGCCGCCGACATTCTGCTTTTCGATACGAACCGAGTGCCGGTCGGCAAGGACCAGAAGCAGCATCTCGAGATGACGCGCGATATCGCGATCAAGTTCAACCAGACCTACGGCGAGACGCTGGTCGTGCCGGAGTCCGAGATTCGCGAGGACGTCGCACTGGTCCCGGGCCTCGACGGTGAAAAGATGAGCAAGAGTTACGGCAACACGATCGACATCTTCGGCGAGGAGAAGGCGACGCGGAAGAAGATCATGGGGATCGTGATGGACTCGCGGACGTCGGCGGAGCCGAAGCCGGATGCGGAAAAAAATCTCGCGCTCATCCTGCTGAAGCTCGTGGCACCTGCGGATGTCGCGGCCGACTTTGAGAACCGGCTGCGGGCCGGCGGACTCGGTTACGGCGATCTGAAGAAGGCGCTGTTCGAACACTATTGGAATTACTTCGCGGCGGCGCGGGCGCGTCGGGCGGAGCTCGCGGCCAATCTCGATCACGTCGAGGCGATCCTGCGCGATGGCGCGGAGCGGGCCGGGGCGGTTGCCGACGGGGTCCTGCACCGCGCACGGCGGGCCTGCGGGCTGGAGTGACGGCGTCGAGCCGTGAATGAGTGCCCTTAGAGCGGGCGTTTGGCCCGGTTGGTCCCGACCGGAACTTCCGCGAGGAGGGCCGCGGACTATTCCACGACCGTCAGCGGGCGGCGGATGACCGCACCTAGGAGCTTGCCGGGGAGCAGATGCTTTTCCCAGAGCGGGAGCAGGGCGTCGCGGCGGCGGAAGCGGGATTCATCGGCGGATCGCGCAATGCGTTCGATCGAGCCGGGCGTCTCGGGCGTGGCGACGGTTTGGTCGCTGAAGAGCGATGTTTTTTCCACGACGGCGAGACAGACGCCGTCGGTGGGGCGTTCGTCGCGCATCGCGGCGAGATAAGCCTCGAAGCTGCGGAGCTCGGAAGCGGCGATGACGCGCGGGCGGCCGGTGAGTTCGTCGAGGGCGCGACCCGGGGCGAGAACGACCTCGAGCTGCCGGCCGACCCAGGCCGGGTCGATGTTCAATTCAACGGTCTCGCGGTGGGCTTCGCCCTGCCAGTTGCGCCAGGCGATGGTCACCTGCAACGCCTGCCCGGCCCGCGCGGTGGTGCGGGAGACCTGGAAGAGATCGAGCGTGACGGCCGGGTTGTCATCGAGCGGCTCGACGGTGAACGCGACGTGATCCGGGAACGTCTTCGCGTAGGGATTCTGGAGATTGGCGGAAAGGCCCTGGACGAAATCGTTCAGGCCTTGGGCGAAGCCCTGCGGGCCGGAGTAGAGCGTCTGGAAAGTGATCCGTTGCGCGGCCGGGAAGCTGACGTTGCTGCTGACGCGGAAACCGTTCGCAAGCCCGGCGTCGTTCGAGCCGAGGATGGCCTGGCTGACGCCGGCGGCGACGAGGGCCGGAGTGAGTTGCTGCTGGCGGGCGACGGAGAATTTCAGTTTCCGGCCGGCGCCGTGCTGGGTGTTAACCGAGACCTCGACTTCGGTCATCGCGGGGCCGGCGCCGAGCACGCCCGACACGGCGGAGAGGCGATCTTGCGTGATGGTTCCAATCACCGCGCCGGTGTTGGCGATCTTCACCGACTGCATCTGGGACGGCAGGATGGCGACGATTTCGGCGGCGCACATCGGCAGGGCGACGTCACCAAGCGAGAGCATCGGATGGCCGAAGGCGGTCACGGTGCTGCCCTGGACGCTCGAGACCGTGCCGGTGCCGGCCATGGTGATATCGCCGGTCGCGAGGGCGACGCCGACGGCGGAGCCGGGGCGCAACGGAGCGGCCGGAGCGGCGGACGCATGGTCGGAAGCCGACTGCGTGCTGCCGCCGAGGGCGCTCGCGTTCAAACCGAGGGCGGCGAAGCGGGGCGCGAAGAGATCGGACACGACGGGACTGAGCCCGCCGAGCGTGAAGACGGGGTTGAGCGCCTTGAAGGGTGTCTCGGTGGAGTGGGCGGCGACGAGGTCGGCCGGCTGCGAGTTGCGCGGGGCGCGATCGTTGACCTCGGCGAGATCGGCCGCGGGAGTGAAGCCGGCGAAGCGTTCCGTCTCGAAGCGTTGGATCTGGTAACTCAGGGCGCCGACGAGCCGGCCCTCGATGTAGAGAGGACTGCCGCTCATGCCGGCGACGGCGCCCATCTTCTGCACGCGTGGATCGGTGAGCCGGCAAACGATCAGCGACTTGCCGGGTCCGAGGGCGTTGCGCAGGACGCCGGTGATTTCGACGGTGAAGGCCTCGGGCTGCGTACCCTGAAAGACGGTCCAAACCTCGCCCTGCAGGCCGGGCTTCAGTTCATCGAGCGGATAAATTGCGGCTCCGGTGGGCTGGCCCACGGCGGCGCTGAGCAGGGCGCCGAAGATCGCAATTAAACCGAGGAGGAGGCGCATCGATTGAACGACCGCAGCATTGAACCCTTTTCTGAATTGGCGAGAACTCAAATCTCCCGAACTGCCGTCGTGAGAACCTCGCACGCGCGGGCGATTGCGGCGCCTTCGTGGGCCGTACTGAGAAAGCCGGCTTCGTAGGCGCTCGGGGCGAGATACACGCCACGATCGAGACAGGCGTGAAAGAAGCGGCCGAAAATTTTCGCGTCGCCCTTCAAGGCCGTGGCGTAATCGCGGACGGGCGTGTCGGTGAAGAAAATGCTGAACATCGAACCCGACTGCGGCACCTGGACGGGCAGGCCCTTGGTGCGACACGCCGCCAGGACGGCGTCGCGGAGCTGGCGGCCGAGTTGGTCGAGGCGGGCGTAGGGATTGAGTTCCTCGAGGAGACGGAGGGCGGAAATGCCCGCGGCCATCGCGAGCGGATTTCCGCTGAGGGTGCCGGCCTGATAGACGGGACCGAGCGGCGCGAGATGGTCCATGATGTCCGCGCGTCCACCGAACGCGCCAACGGGAAGGCCGCCCCCGATGATCTTGCCGAGGCAGGTGAGGTCCGGGGCGAAGGGAGGCGGAGAATTTGGAGTTTGGGGTTCGGAGTTCGGAGTTGTGGCGCTCGCGCGCCCGGCGTTGAGCAGCCCCTGCACGCCCGCGAGATGGAGGCGGAAGCCAGTCATGACCTCGTCGAAAATCAGCAGCGTGCCGTGCTTCGCGGTGATCTCGCGGAGATACTGCAGGTAACCCGCGTCGGGCATGATGAAACCGACGTTGCCGCAGTAGGGTTCGATAATCACGCACGCGATCTCGCCTGGGTTGGCGGCAAAGGCGGCGTCGAGGGCGGCGCGATCGTTGTAGGGGAGGACCACGGTTTCCCGGGCAAACGACGCGGGCACGCCGGCACTGTCAGGATTGCCGTGGGTGAGGGCGCCGGAGCCGGCTTTGATCAGGAGCGAGTCGGAGTGGCCGTGATAGCAGCCGGAGAATTTGATGATCTTGTCACGGCGGGTGAATCCGCGCGCGAGCCGGATGGCGGACATCGTGGCCTCGGTGCCGCTGTTGCACATGCGGACCTTTTGGATCGATGGCACGAAGCGGACGATGAGCTCGGCCATTTCGACCTCGTAAGGATTGGGCGTGCCGAATGACGTGCCCGCCTCGAGAGCGGTGGCGATGGCGGCCTTGATGCGCGGGTGGTTGTGCCCGTGGATGGCGGGACCCCAGGTGCAGACGAAGTCGATGAGTTCGCGATCGTCGGCCGTGGTCAGGGTCGCGCCGTGGGCGGCCTTGACGAAGAACGGTGCGCCGCCGACGGACCGGAAGGCGCGGACGGGGGAGTTGACGCCGCCGGGGATTAGTTCCTTGGCGCGGGCGAAGAGCTTTTCGGACTGGGTCATGGGTCCAGTTTCAGTGGCGGAATGACTGAGGATTGGGAACCACTAATTCTTGGTGAAACCTTCAAACTTCCAAGCCGCTGAATTGGTGAACCACTATTGGGCACTAACTGGACACTGACTCGATCGCTTCGGATTTCCAAACCCGGGAGATGGGAACCGCTAATTGGCGCTGATTGGACGCTGACTCGATCACTTTCGTTTCTTCAAACCACGGAGCTGGTAACCACTGATTGGCACTAATTGGACACTGATGGGCTTTCTACGCGACCACCTGCGTTTTAGGCGAGGCCCATAGATTGGGTGGATGCGCGTCTTACTAATGGTGGTTGGCTTCGATCAGTCTGGGAGGGTGAAAACCAATGAGTCTGCCGATGAAGGATATGAACTGATGGGAGCAGCTTTTGAGATTTATAACGAAATGGGCCCCGGATTCCTCGAGGAGGTTTACCATGAGTGCCTCGAACGCGAACTCACGCGGCACTCGATTCCCTGGCGTACGCATCCAAGAATCACCATTGCCTATCGCGGCGAAGTTCTAACCCGACATTACACTCCGGACCTGTTGGTCGGCTCGGGGATTGTGGTGGAGTTAAAGGCGGCAAAATCGCTCGCACCAGAACACGAAGCCCAGCTCATCAACTATCTTAGGGCAACCGGCTGCCGCATCGGCTACCTGATCAACTTTGGCTCACACCCTAAATTGGAATGGCGGCGATTCGTCGTCGGATAGGTCCGGTAAAGGATGTCCCCTGATTAGTGGCCAATCAGTGAAAATCAGTGGTTAAACACTCAGCTCACGTACTTCTGCACGATCGGGATCCGCCGGCCGACACCGAAGGCGAGGGGAGTGGTTTTCAAACCGGGGGCGGCTTGCTTCCGTTTGTACTCGTTGAGGTCGACCTTCCGCACGACGTCGTTGACCACGGCTTCAGCGAAGCCTTGCGCGATCAAGTCGCGGCGGGAGAGGCCTTCCTCGACATAGCCCTTCAGAATCGCATCGAGCACATCGTACGGCGGCAGGCTGTCCTGGTCGGTCTGGTCGGGCCGCAATTCGGCGCTCGGCGGCTTCTCGATCGACGAGACCGGGATGACTTCCTTCTCCCGATTGATCCAGCGGGCGAGGGCATAGACCTGGGTCTTGAATACGTCGCTGATCACCGCGAGTCCGCCGCACATGTCGCCGTAGAGCGTGCAATACCCGACGGCCATCTCGCTCTTGTTGCCGGTCGTGAGCAGCAGCGAGCCGAACTTGTTTGAAATCGCCATCATCAACACGCCGCGGACGCGGGCCTGGATGTTTTCCTCCGCGACATCGCGCGGACGGCCGGCGAACAGCGGCGCCAGCGACGTTTCGACGGCGCTGACGGCGTCGGCGATCGCGATCGTTTCGAAGCGCAGGCCGAGGTTCGCCGCGAGGATGCGCGCGTCGTCCCGCGAGTGTTGCGACGAGATGGCCGATGGCAGCGACACTCCGATGACGTTCTCCGGGCCGAACGCCGCCGCGGCGATGACGCCGACCACCGCGGAGTCGATGCCGCCCGACAGCGCGATGAGCCCGCGATGAAAGCCGCTCTTGTGCGCGTAGTCGCGCAGGCCGAGCACGAGGCCTTCGAAAAGATCCTTCAGTTCATCCTGTGCGAAGGAGGCCGGCAGGGCGGGGGACTCGAAGGGCGTGTTCGTGCTGATCGGCGTGACGTCGATCACGCGGCATTCTTCCGTGAACGCCGCCAGTCCGCCAAGAATCCGCCCCTGGGAGTCGCACGCGAAGCTGCGGCCGTCGAAGATCAATTCGTCGTTTCCGCCGACGGCATTGATGTACGCGACGGGGCACCGCAACGACCGCGCCGCCTCGGCGACGAGCGTGTGGCGGACGTCGTCCTTGGTCGCGTGCCAGGGGCTCGCGGAAAGGTTGATCATGACATCGCAACGCTGATCGGCGAGTTGCTCCACGGGCATCCGGCCGCTGTAGAGCCGGCGCGTGCTGATCATCGGATGCGTCCAGATGTCCTCGCAAATCGTGATCCCGATGCGCCGGCCGGCGTGCTCGATCACGGCCGGCTGCGTCGCGGGTTCGAAATAGCGGTCCTCGTCGAAGACGTCGTAGGTCGGCAGCAGGCACTTGCGGGCAACGGCGCCGACCTTGCCGCGATAGCAGAAGGCGGCGGAGTTGAAGAAGGGCCGGCCGCGGCCGGTGGTGTTGGCCTCGACGGTCCCGACCAGCGCGGGCACGGCACCCGCCGCCGCGGCGATTTCCGCCAGCGATTCCGCCACATCGGCGACAAAACGACGCTTGAAGAGAAGGTCGCGCGGCGGATATCCACAAACTGCGAGTTCGGGGAAAATCACCAGTTCGGCGCCTTGGGCCACCAGCGTGGTGTACGCCGCGATGATTTTCCGGCGATTCCCCGGGAGATCGCCCACGGTGGGATTGAATTGGGCAAAGCCGAGGCGCATGAAAAACGAAAAAGTTACGGAGAACTTCTTTGTCATGCGAGACACTTTGCAACACCGGGCTTGCGCTCCACCGGCGGCGCAGGATTTGCTGGTATTTTCCCTATGCGATTCCCGGGTTTAAGATTGGTTTTGGTCCTCATCCTTCTGGCCGGCACCGCGCGGGCTGCGGACCCCGCTCCGACCCTCACGCTGGAACAGGCGCTCGCCGCCGTGGAATCCGTCAACGTGAACGTGCTGCTCAGCCGCGAGCTGGCCGCACAGGCGCTCGAACAGACCCGCCAGCAGCGCGCCGGCGTCCTTCCCATCATCACGGGCAGCCTGGCCCAGCGACGCTCCCAGGGTGTCAGCACCGCCGGCGTGGCCGTCAGCGGCACTCCGGCCAGCCGGTTCGACGCCCAGCTGTCTGCCAGCTATTCGCTCGTCGATTTCAACCGCCTCTCCGCCCTTCGCGGCTCGAGAGTCGGCTACGAGGTCGCGCAGTTCAATTATACCGGCGCGGTGCAGACGGCGCTGACCACGGTGGCGCAGACCTATTTCGCCCACCTCCGGAACAACCGCCGACTGGCGGTCTTCGATGCCGCGATCGTGCGCGCCAAGTCGCTCCTCGAACTCGCCCGCAACCAGCTCGCCGCCGGCGTCGCGACGCAGATTGACGTGACGCGCGCGGATTCGGTTCTCTCGCTCGCCGAGCAGTCCCGGCTGCAGCAGGTTACCGTGCTCTATCAGAGCGAACTGCTGCTGAAGCGGCTGCTCGACCTCGACACCGGCGGGGAGCTGCGGCTCGCCGACTTCCAGGTGAAGCGGGTCGACCCGAACATGTTCACGTTCAGTGACCAGAAGAGTGCCTTCGAACGTCGCGCCGATTTTCTCTCGGCGCAGAAGTCGCTCGAGCAGGTGAAGGTGGATGTGCGCACGGCGTCGAACACCCGGCTCCCGTCGCTCGCGCTCACCGGCCAGTTCGGCAAGGCGTCCCAGTACTTCGACGACTCCAACAAGGGCGACACCTGGTCCTCGGGCATCGTCCTTTCGATGCCGATCTTCGACGGCCTGCGCGCCGGCGCCGACAAGCGGATCGCTCTCTCCCGGCAGCGCGCCCAGGAGGCGCGGGTCCACAATCTCGAACTCCAGATTTCCGCGGAAGTCCGGCTGGCGGTGCAGGACGCGTCCTCGCGCAACGCGCAGATGGTCGTGGCCGAAAAGTCGGTTCGCCTGGCGCAGGAAGAACTGCGTCTCGCCCAGCAGCGTTACCAGCAGGGCGTCGCCGACAACCGCGAGGTCGTCGAAGCGTACAACCGCCTCGCCATCGCGGACGACAATCTCGTCGAAGCGGTGTACCAATACAACCTGAGCCGGCTCGAGCTGGCCCGGGCCAAGGGCGAGGTTCGCACCATCCTTTCGGAAAAGGGCCCGTGAGCGACGGCGGTGACGGCACCGCCCGTCCGGCCCGACTGATCCTGGCTTCGGCGTCCCCTCGCCGGCGCGAATTGCTCGCCGGGTTGGGTGTTCCCTTCGAGGTCGTGGTGGCTGAGGTGACCGAGCACGAGGAGTCGTCCACCGATCCGCGCGTGATGGTTGCCCACAATGCGGCCTTGAAGGCGGATTGGGTCGCGGCGCGGCATCCCGACGCGATCGTGCTGGGTGCGGACACGACGGTGTTTCTCGACGGTCATGCCCTGAACAAGCCGCGCGATGCCGCCGATGCGCGGGCGATGTTGCGGCGGTTGAGCGGGCGGACGCACACCGTTTTCACCGGTCTGGCGGTGCGGCGGGCCAAGGATGGCCTCCGAATCGACGAAGGCGTGACGAGCGAAGTCACGTTCCGGGTGCTCGATGAACCTACGATCGAAACCTACCTCGCGCGGGTGCCGACGCTCGACAAGGCAGGTGGTTACGGAATTCAGGACCACGGCGAGCTCATCGTCGCGGGCTACCGGGGATCCTTCACGAATATCGTTGGGCTGCCGGTGGAAACGACGAAACAAATTTTGACGCGCTGCGGTCTGCTGGCATGACTTCCCCGGCCGGAGTGCGTCTATCCGGCGAACCCACGAAATGAGCCATACCATTGTCACGCCTTCGCCTGCCGCCACGGCGCGCGCCTATCTGGCACGCCTGTGGGAGGAGCCGGAGTCGCGTTCGACGCTGATTGGGCTGCTGGGTGTGCTGCTGATCCACCTGCTGCTCTGGCTGATTGCGCCCCATATTTTCCGCTTCGATGCCATCACTGGCGTTGATCGGCCGCATGCCGCCCCCCGGACGTTCAGCATCGAGCTCGCGCCGGAGACGTTCGCCAAGCCGGTGACGCCCCCGCCGCCCAACCGGTTCGTGGAAACGAACCCGGACGCCCCGGAAAACATCCCCGACAAGACGAATAACTTCGCCGCGCAAAACCAGCAGGTCGCGCAGGAGAAGCCCACGCCCGACGGCAAGAGCGACATGCCCGCGCTCGACGGGAAGAAGTCCGACACGCCGCCCACGCAGATCGTCAGCGGCCAGCTCTCCAAGCCCATCGAGCACATCGAGGCCCAGCCGCCGCCCGTCGAGACGCCACCCGCAGAGACGGTCGTTGCGCCCCCGAAGGCCGAACAGAACCCGCTGCCCGGATTTGAGAAGAAGGAGGGCGACAGCAAGGATGGCTTCGGCACCAACATCGCGAAAGTGATCGACGGCCCGACCCGCCCCGTGCCGGAGAAGGTCGAGGGCGCTCGCGATGTGCCGTTGATCGATACCGCCACCGCCTTCCAGCCCGCCATCGACCCGAAGCGTCCGCGCCCGCGCCCGCAGGTCGTCAAACAACAGCAGGTCCGGCCCGCCATCCTCACCGAAAACAAATTCGGCACCTCCAACATCGGCAACATCGCGGTCGACGCGAAGTGGAGCAACTACGGCGCCTACCTGCAGCGGATGATCGACACCGTCCAGGTGCAATGGGAGCGCATCCTGATCGAGAGCAAAACTTACCCGCCGTCCGGCAGCACCGTGACCGTCCGCTTCATCCTGAATTCCGAGGGCCGGATTGCGCAAATCACCGAGGTGGAGAATCACTCCACAGATCAGGCATCGCGTGCATGCGTCAGCGGCATCACCGATCGCGCCCCCTACGGTCCCTGGACGGATGACATGAAGGCCATCCTGGGCGAGCAGCAGGTTATGACGTTCACGTTCTATTATCAGTAGTTTCTACCTCTTGAAAGAGGACGGTTTTGGGTGACGGATACCCACCCGAGCCTATTAGCAGTGGAAAAAGGCGAGTCGGAGTCAAAAAATCATCGCAGATATGCCGGTCGGCCTCGTCTGGAGGTTTCTGCCACCACGTACAGCGGTCGGCGATGGGTCGCTACTGCGCCTCGGTGTCAGCGGTCGGGTTGCTATGCCGAGTTCCGCATAATTACCCGACTGGTGACATCCTCGTCCGACTCTGGGAAATCAAGCACCGTTTGGAAGTTCTATTGGGGTAGATAATCCCAACGTCCGATCATTGCGATCATCTTGTCGCGATCCTCCATCGCAAGTCTGACCGCGAGTTCGGCATGGTTCCACCTCAGGGGAAACTCGGCCATGCGGTTGGCGACTTCGAACGGTGACACTACGGCCCCGCGTAGCCGCATGCGCGTAAAGCCTGGCGGGGCCCGCCATCAGGGAAACGACGGTTCGCGTCGCTCGTGCTGGATGGCGCGCCTTCACCCGACCGCCTGCGTTATGAACGCATAAGGGTTTTGCGGCTGTAGAAAAAAGAGCAAGTGGGGAGGGCAGGCGGCGGTGGCTCGGTGCCGCGCTGGGGTGCCGAAAACGGATGCGATCCCGTCGGTGAATTCGACGCTGCTAAACCGTGTGGGGCGCGCCCCATCACCTGGACTGCAATTGCGTCGTCGGCCCCCTACCGAATTCGCGTTGCGGCACTAGCTGACAATCGGAAGAAATGTCGAGTCATAGCTCGGACGGTCGCAGCCCTACTTCATTTTCCTCAGGCTCATCGCGGATGAACAAGCGGCACGATCCGCGCAAGCCGTTGGGGTGGCAGTCAGACGTCGGTGAGCTTCGCTCCTGCAACAATAGAGGGTTGCAACCGAGAAGCTGCTCAACCCGCTTTTTCATCAATTGGCACGCGGCACTCGCGCTGCAACGGTTGGCTTGCGGAGTTCACTCTTTCCCGACTTTCAACTGCGAATTTTGGGTTCAGCGGTTGTCGCTGGACTTTCGCAAACTTTGCCCCGCCCGCCGGCCGCCGGACCGGCTCAGCACGAGAAAGATTCCTACGGCGCTACCCCAAGGGCGACGAACGCCGTCAAGGCATCAAGCTGCGCCTCCGTGTAGTGCGGGTGCGCCTCCATCCTGGCGGTCGGCACGAGTTCCTTGGGGGCCGTGATGTACCGCCGGAAATAGGCCGGCGTGTGGCGGGCCTGCGCGGCCAGCAACGCAAAGGGGCGATCCCCCTTCGTCCCGCCGAACACCTCGCCCGGGCCGCGGTGGCAACTGGAGCAGGAGTGAATCCAGAGCTCGCGCCCCTGGCGCACCGCCGCGCCGGCCCCGGCCCACGGGTCGCTAAAGAAGGCGTCGAAACGGCCCTCGAGGCGGGCGATCTCGATGGTCGTCACGCCCCACGGACGCTTGTGCCCCGCATCGATCAGCTTCGCCACCGCGGGGACCACCGAGGCGGCCACACTGATCACGTAAGGTCCGGGATTGAACCGCAGTCCCGCCGGAGGCCACTTTTCCGGACCTTGCCCGTTGATTTCCAAGACGAGGAACGGCCGGTAGTCTCGGATGAACGAAGTCCCGTAGACCGCGGCGTAGCCATCTGAGGACGTCGCCAGCAGTGCGTCGGCTCCCTCCCGCACGGGCAGCGCCGCCCATAGGTCGGACAGGAAGACGACCGTGACCTCCTGCTCCCCGGGGACGAATTCCCCGTTCACACGGAGTTTGGTCCGCGGCAGTTGCGCGACGTCCGCCCAGCGTGCGTAGCGCTTGGCTCCCGGCTCGGTTCCCGCGAGCAGGCCTGTGAGGGCGAGATCCAAGTTCGAGGCGCGATCGGCATGGAGGGGCAGCTCCCGCGCCTTCGCTCCCAGAACGAAGGACGGTAGCAGCAGGACCAGCGCCAGGGTCCGGACGCGACGATTCTCGGAGGGTCCGGCCGGAGCGACCCGCGAGTCTGCGCCGCGCCGGCGCCGTGACCAGCGTGAGGCGATCCGACGCGCGAGGGCGCCGGGCCGGGAAAGCAGGTGGACGGGGAACATTGATCGGTCCGGTCGCCCGGCTGCACCCGCTTCGCGGAACCAAGCGATCATGGCTTCAAGGTTGGGGGACAATCTCGATGGCGCTGATGGTGGGATTTCCGGACAGACCCGTGAACTTGATTTCGAGATCGCCATCCCTGATCGCCACCGGAATTGACTCAACGTAAGCTTTGAGATCCCCGCCGGCCCGCGCGAAGAGGTCTGAGTCCTTGAAGGCGCGCCCCTCGACATCAAAGCTAAATACACATTGGCGGGGTCCGTCGATCGCCTTGTAGGTGACCGCGAAGTGCAGCTTCACCAGGTAGTTCCCGTTCGGAATCCGCCGCACAAAACGGGTCATGCCAAACCGCTCCGAGCAGTAAACGGATGGGATTTCGGTGTTCGCGATCGAGAGCTCGGGGCGAACCATCGTGTCCCCATCGAGGAAATCGCGGGAGGGGAGCCATTTTTCTCCTTTCTCATCCGTCAACGGCGCCGACAGGCCGGCGATGATGCTAGTCGTGCCACCGGCGGCGACCGGCGCAGTACCCGCCGCGGGCGCTGCACCGCTGGACGCGAGGATCGCGGGCGACACGGACAGGAGGAGCAGGACCACGAGGCCGGCATGCAGTGAGGGCGGCAGGAGAGGGCTTAGGTTCTTCATGGGGATTCGTGCAACGATTAGGGTGGTGAAGAAGAAATCCATCACGCCGGACGAGCGGCCAACCCGTAGAGCGCGGCTGCATTATCGTGGAAGATGCGCTGCTTCCACTCCTTCGGGAGAAACTGCAGAGTCATTCGCGGATTATCGAAGTCCCAGTGTGGGTAATCGCTTGAATACATGACGTTGCCCGGCGCGTTGATCATCTCGAGGATCTGGAGGAAGTGCTGGGGTTGCTCCGGCTCCTCGACGGGCTGCGTCGTCACGAACACATGATCGCGGATGTACTGGCTGGGGAGGTGCCGCAGCCAGGGGGCCTCTGAACGCAGCGCCTTGTAGTTCTTGTCCATCCGCCACATCAGCTGGGGCAGCCACGCCAGACCGCCCTCGATGGCGACGAACCTCAGCTGGGGGAATTTTTCGAAGGCCCCTTCACACACGAGCGAGTTGACGTGTCCCATGAAATTCAGGGGAACGATGTTGTGCCACTCAAAGTATCGGGTCGGGGATCCAGCCGGCGTCGCCGGGCCGGCGGTGCCGGCACCCTCAGTTCCGGGATGCACCGCCACCGGCAGGTTGTACTCGCACGCGGCCTCGAAGATGGGATGAAAGAAGCGCTGCCCGAACAACCGGGACGAACCACTCGCCATCAGAACCTGGACGAAACGCTTGTCGGGTGCGCAACGCCGGATCTCGCGCGCGGCGGCCTCGGGGTCCGAGTGGTTCACCACGATGGAGCCCCGAAAACGCGGGGAGCGACTGAGCCAGCGTTCCGCGAGGTTGCGATTGTAGGCCGTGGCAAGCGCGTTGCCCCAGTCGGGATCCGTATGCACGGAAACTCCCAGGACGTGCGACCCGGTCAGGATCGCGAAGTCGATGCCGAAGCGATCGAGGTGATCCGTGATCATGAAGTCGGGATCACTCCCGGCCATGCCTCCTGAAGGCGTGCGCGCGTCCTGCCGCTGCACTCCGACCGAGGAGTTGTAGCCGGTTCCCGGCATCACGATCCCGTGGTGGTCAGCATAGGCCTGCCAGGCCCGCGACAAATAGGGTTTGAGTTCCGCGCGCACGTCCGCGAAGGCGTTGTGCACGTCCGTGTCGATGATGCGCGGTCGAGCGGAGACGGCGGGGGTATCTTCTGGCATGGGGATATCGGGGTCAGGATTGCACGCCGGCATTGCCTCCGGGCAGCACGACGCAGAGAAAATCGCCGTCCGACTCGACCGGGAAGCGATCCAGATTCTCCAGACCGGCCGCCGGATTACCGTCAGATTCCACGCGGATTTTTTTCAGTCTCGTTTCGGGATCCACGAGGTGCTCTCCCGTGCGGAGGTCGAACTCCCAGCCGTGCCACGGACAGCGCAGAATGCAGCCGTCGAGCCCGTATTCGTACTCATAGACCCGGGACGGCAGGGTCGTACCGGTCACTTTACCAAGGCAGACGGGCGCGCCGCCATGCGGGCAGACGTTGCGGTAGGCGTGGACCTGGCCGGCCACGTTGAAGAGGCCGATCTCAATTCCCGCCACCTTCACGATTTTACGCGAGCCAGGCGGCAGATCACTCAGTTTCAGGACAGGATGGCGCGCCATGGTAGAGGAGGAGGCGAGGAATCGACCCGAGGGCCCTTCAGTGAGACGTGCGACCCGGGATCGAGGCGGGGCCGGACGGGATGGGGGACGCCCGATGCGCAACGTTCGCCCAGGGGCGCATCGAGCATCGCAACGCACCAGCCGACGCACGGTTTGCTCCGGTCGGGGCATGCGTTCCAAACGACATAGGGGAGGCCATGACAGTCAAAAAACCCGCGGTTGGCAGCGCACGTGGATCTCCGGACTCACTTGTTGATCATCGCGCCCAGCGCGCGCAGGACACGCTGAGAGACAGGACTCGGGCCTGGCCCGAGCAACAGACGTTTTTGAGGGTGCATCAGAGGGAGCGGGGAAAAGGGCCTTACTCTTTCGAACTGCCTTTGGAGTCGGAGGAACAGTTCGATGCGGTGGATACGAAGACGTGTGCGTCGCCTCGATCGGCTACTCCGTCGAGCGGCCCGGCCGACGGACGATCCGTTGGGTCGTTGGCACCGGCGCTCATTTCCCGGTCGCAACCACCCTCACGTCCTCCGGCAGGAATTTCCCGTCAAAGACCTCGGCGAGCGTCACCGCTCGGCCCAGAACGCCGATCGCGGACAGCCGCTTGATCTCGGCACCGAGACGCGCCGGGTCGATCCGACCGAGAAGCTCCCCCTTCGCCGGATCCCCGTGCACAAGCCGGTTGGCTCGCATCACCTCAACGCTAAAGGCGATGAATTCGGGTGTCATTTTTTGGTTCAGCTGGCCAATGCGCACGTCGGCGTCTCGACGGTCGCCGTCGATGTAGTCGCGCCAGCCGCGGATCGAGGCCGCCGTGAAGGCGCGCACCACCTCCGGACGTCGCGCGGCGTAATCGCTGCTCGTGAACCAGATGCGGTAGGGGTCGATGCCGGCCTCGGACAGCAGGAGGACCCCGACATCAACGCCCTGCTGGCGGATGTAGAAGGGCTCGTTCGTGATGAAGCACTGCTGGACGAGACGCTTGTCGGCGAGAAACCGGCTCAGCCCGAAGTCCAGCGGCGTGACCGACATCTTGATCCCATACTTCAATTGAACGAGGGTCAACCAAGCGGCCCCGGGCACCGTCATCACGCTGCGGCCGTCAAGATCCTTGAAGTCACGGATACCGGACTCCGGATGAAACATCACGCCCTGGGGATCGCGCTGCATGAGCGCCGCCAATGCGACCACGGGGATGCCTCGGCCGGCGGCGATGATCAGCTCGTCCGTGCGTCCCACGGCAAACTGTGCCGTCCCCAGCGCCACCTTCTGGGTGGGAATGGCGTTGGGCCCGCCCTGCAGGATCTCCACGTCGAGCCCCACGTCGCGATAGTAGCCCTTGACCTGAGCCTGATAGAATCCGCCGTGCTCCGGCTGCGCGTACCAGTCCGTCTGCAGGATGACCTTCTCCAACTTGACCTGCGCGGGAGCGGGCGCACTGGAGCGCTGATCGCCGCAGCCGGAAAGGACGATGGCCGCCAGCGCGGCGAGGAGGGCGCCGGCATGGATGGGGTTGCGAGAGGTATTCATTCCTTTTTCACCATCGAATCGTGCCAAGTGTGGAGCAGGCGCCAATGGAGCCAATTGACTCCGCCGACGAACAGGAAACCCATCAAGCAGGCGACCAGACCGGTCGCGAAGAGTGCAGGCGTCTTGAGCTGCGAGAAATACGAGATCGTCATGTACCCGATCCCACCCACCCCGCCCTGTGCGCTGCCGGCGAGAAAATCGCCGACAATCGCCCCGATGGGCGCAAGCGTGCCGGCGATCTTCATGCCGGTGAGAAAATACGGCATCGCGCCCGGGATCCGCAGGTAGCGCGCCTCCTGCGCGCGGGTCGCGTTGCACATGACGAAGAGTTCCCGGAGGTTTCGGTCGACGGAGATGAAGCCCATCGTCGTGTTCGCCACGATGGGGAAAAAACCGATCATGAAGGTGATCGCCACGATGCTCGGCAGACCCTGCCCCAGCCAGAGCACGAAGATGGGCGCGAGGATCGTGACCGGCATCATCTGCAGGACCAGAATCAGCGGGTAGAACGACGCCTTGATGCGCGGCGAAAATCCGAGCGCCATGGCCAGCAGAAAGCCGACGCCCACCGCAGCCGAGAAGCCGAGCAGCGCGCCGCGGACGGTCACCAGGGCCGCCGGCCAGAGAAACGCCCGTTCTTCCCAGGCGGCCACCAGAATCTCATGGGGGGCCGGCAGCACGAACGTCGGCACCCGGAATGCCGCCTTGATGACGTACCAGAGGACGATCAGCGCCGCTGCCGTGACCGCGGGCAGCAGACAGGCGGTGAGACGGGGTCGGAGCGAGGCGTTCATTCGTTCAGGAACGAACCGCGCGCAGTGCCTGCGCGGTCGTGGCCAGCAGGCGCAGGAACGCCGGCGTCTCCCGCAATTCCGACTGCCGCGGGTACGGAAACGGGACGTCGATCACTGCAGTCACGCGGCCGGGATTAGCGCCCAGCACCACGATTCGCGAGGACAGGAAGACTGCCTCCGCGACCGAGTGCGTCACGAAGAAGCCCGTGAAGGGGTCCCGGCTGCGAATCGAGAGCAGGTCTTCGTTGAGCCGGTCACGCGTCATTTCATCCAGCGCCCCGAAGGGCTCATCGAGCAACAGGATCTCCGGCGCCACGCTCAGCGCTCGCGCGATCGAAACCCGCATCCTCATGCCGCCGGAAAGTTGCCATGGAAACTTCTCCGCCGCACCCGCCAGGCCAACGATCTCGAGCATCCGGCCGACGCGCTCGTGGCGGTGCGCGGGAGCATCCCCGCGCAACAGCAACGGCAGTTCCACGTTCTCCGCCACCCGCCGCCAAGGCATGAGCGTGGCGTCTTGAAACACGAAGAACATCTTTTCCCGCGCCTTCTCCGGTTCCATGCCATCGATCGTGATCCGGCCCTCACTGGCGGACGTGAGACCCGCAATCAGCCGAAGAAGAGTAGATTTGCCGCAGCCGCTGGGTCCGATGAAACTGACGAACTCTCCCTGGCTCACCTCCAGATCGATGCCATCCAGCACCCGCGGTCCGGTACCGAAGCGCTTGTTCAGCCCGCTGATCTTGACTACGGGAGCCGCGTTCATCCTTCGATCATCGGCGTGGGACATCACCCGAAAGGGCAGGCTCAAACGGGTTGACCGGGAACGACTTCATCTTTCCCGGGTTGAGCAGACCGGCCCGATCAACCTCGGCCTTCAGGGCGCGTTTCTCGGCGATGTTGGGATGCCTGCCCCCCTCCTCCAAGAAGAAGGTATGGGGATTGGCGATCCCAACGCCGATTTCACTACAAACCAGGATGATCTCCGCCAGGCGCTCCTCACTCTTGAAGAAAACCAACGGAATCCCTGCCACCACAATGTGACTTCCGGCACTGCTTGGACCACCGCCCGCCACAAACTTGATCCCTCCGGCCATCCATTCCAGATGGAACAGGATCTCACCCGGAAACCGGCGATGAAGTTCAGCGAACTGGTCGCGGAAATTGGTCCCGAAGCCGGACTGAAGGTAGGTGATCGAGGGATCAGCTTTCAGCGCCCACAGCGTGGTGTGGTTCCACGTGTAGTCCGTGATGAACGGGGGCCTCGGCGGATCCGACAGCGGCTGGCGGTAGACGCCGTTCAAACCCGCGGCCGAGGCCGAAGCGATCACCTCATCCGCCTGATCGCGAGACACGAGCAGAAAGGACGCATGTTCATCGGACTTGAGGTGCTTCGCGAGCGGCTTGAAGTACGACGGGATGGGCCACTCAAACTGGGTGACGAGCCGCTTATGCCAGGCGTCGTTCCGCGCCGCAAGGTCGGTCCAATCCAGCAGCCGCCCCCAGTCGCGTGAGCTGAAGATGAGTTGCTCATAGTTGGCTTTCGGTGCGAGCCGCATCTCGACCTCCACCATGAAGCCCGTGGTTCCGTAGGTGTGGAGCGCCCGGATCGAGTCACGCTCCTCCAACCGAATCAGCCGCGGCTCCTCCTCGCAGGACATCACCGTGACCGACTTGACGTTGTCGCCGGCGTTGATGCCGCCCCACGTGATGGATCCGATGCCACCGGATCCTCCGCAGAAAAATCCCCCGATCGTGCTCTTGACCCAAGTCGACGGAATGCACCTCAGCTCCCACCCTGAAGCCCGGGCCACGGCTTCAATCGTGCCCAGTCGCGCGCCGGCCTCGGCCCGCACCACGCCTCCTTCCACCGAGTGGATGCGATCAAGCCGCGCGAAGTCGACCACCACACCGCCGTAGAGTGGAACGCATTGGCCGTAGTTTCCGGTACCGGCACCGCGCGGCACAATCGGCACCCCGGCGCGAAAGCAGGCCCTGATCACCGCGCGCAACTCGTCAATCGAGCCCGGACGCACCGCGAGATCGGCCCGCTTGCCCTCCAGCTGGCGCCGCAGCACCGGGGAATACCAGAAGAAGTCCTTTGACAGGCCCTCCAGCGCATCCCCTCCGTCGATCACATGTTCGGCCCCGAGCAAGGCACGCAACTCGACCAGCAGGAAATCAGGGAGGGGGATCATTGGGGCATTATTTCGCGGGAGCAAAGTTCGAGTTGGTCAAACCCACCAGCGGCACGTCTGATGCCAAAACTCAAAAACCTTCCGAAACGTGGAGGAGGTGCGGGGAGCGCGGTACGGACGCGGATTTGATTGGAGTGCTTTCGCAAAGGCGGTGGCGAGGGAGAAAATTGAACACTGTACAAAAACGTTTTTGTCAAGCAACCTCCCCGCGACCCACCTTTGGCCACCATCGGCGGCGTGGCATTCGCGCTGCTGCACCCATCCCGATGCTCATTGTCCGCCGCGCCCGCGTTCCCGCGTCCCTGCTGCCCGCTCGTCCCGCGGGCGCGCAGATCGATCCTCTCGAGCCGGCCGTGCTCTGCGATTTGGCCATCGAAGGAAGCCGGATCACGACGGTCGTTTCCGCCGGGCACCTTGGACCTCACCCCGCGGCCCGCGAGTTCGATGCCGGTGGCTCGCTGGTGTTTCCCGGCTTTGTCGACGCCCACGTGCATCTGGACAAGACCCACACGTGGCACCGCGCGCCCAACCGGTCCGGCACGTTCATGGGTGCACTGCAAGCCCTGGCGGAGGATAAGGAGCACTGGACCGAGGACGATCTCCATCGTCGCGCCGGCTTCGCGCTGCGCTCCGCGTGGGCGCACGGCACGCGCGTGATCCGGACGCATGTGGACACCAGCCCGCAATGGGGGGAACGCAGTCACTCCGTGATGGCGGAGCTCCGACGGGAATGGGCCGGTCGCATCACGCTTCAGACCGTCCCACTGTGCGGCGGCAGCGACTACCTGACCGCCGAGGGCGCAAAGCTCGCCGACCTCGCGCTGCGCCACGGCGCGAGCGCGCTGGGAGGGTTTCTGACGATGTCCGCCGAGCTTCCCGCTCAACTGGACCGCATGCTCGCCCTTGCATGCGAGCGCGGCGTCGGGATCGATCTGCACGTGGACGAAAGCGGCAACCCCCAGGCGGAATGCCTCCGGTTGGTGGCCGAGGCCGTCTTGAGGTCTGGTTTCAGCCTGCCCGTGGCCTGTGGCCATTGCTGCAGCCTGGCGGTTCAGGATCACGCCCGCGCCCAATCCACGATCGCGCTGGTCCGGGAGGCGCGCATCGGCATCATCTCTCTGCCCGAATGCAATTTGTACCTCCAGGATCGACGGGACGCGGCGGCTCCGTTTCCCCGCACCCCGCTTTGGCGGGGGATCACGCTGGTGCATGATCTCATGGATGCAGGGATCGCCGTCGCGTGCGCCAGCGACAACGTCCGGGACGCGTTCCACGCGTTCGGCGACTACAACCTCGCCGAGGTCTACGCGCAGAGCGTGCGACTGGCGCATCTCGATTCACGCCTGGAGGAATCGGTTCGCGTCGTCACCAGCACCGCCGCCGATCTGCTCGGCCTCCCCGACCATGGCCGGATCGCGCCGGGGGCGGCGGCGCAGTTGGTCGTGCTCGAGGCCCACCGATTCAGCGAACTCCTGAGCCGCCCAAGCGCGTCCCGGCTCTGCATCGATGCCGAGGAGATTCACCGCGCGCACGCCCCCAACTTCGCGGAGCTCAACGATCGGTAAACCTTCTCGCTCCATGCTCATTCGTCTCGCCAAGGTTTCACTGGTGGCTTCCTCCGCCTTCTTCCTGCTGCTGGTTGTCTTCAACAACCTGACCGACTACGGGTCGAACTTCGAGTTCGTGCGCCACGTGCTTTCGATGGACACGACGTTCCCGGGCAACCGCGGGATGTGGCGGGCACTCACGTCACCAATCGTCCACCATGCCTTCTACGCCATGATCATCGTGTGGGAACTGGCGGCCGGAGCCCTGCTGGCGGTGGCCGCGGTTCGGATGTGGCGTGCGCGCGCCAAGTCGGCGGACGCCTGGCGGAAGGCCACCTCCCTCGCCGTGGCGGGCCTCACGATTAGCCTTCTGCAATGGTTCATCGCCTTCATCATCGTCGGCGGCGAGTGGTTTCTGATGTGGCAGTCGAACACGTGGAATGGTCAGACTGCCGCGGCTCGGATGTTCACCGTCTTCGCCCTGATCCTCGTGTTTCTGAACCAGCGAGACGACGACGTCGGCTGACGAAGCTCCCAACTCTTCCGCCCCAACCCACGCCACCATGCTGAAGAAGACCATCGTCTACCCCACCGGCTTCGCCAAGCCACGCGGTGCCTACAGCCCTGGCATCCTGCTGCAGCATGCGGGCACCCGGACCCTCTATGCGACCGGGCAACTCGCGGTTGACCCCTCCGGCAACGTCATCGCTCCGGGCGACGCGACCGAGCAGAGCGAGTACGTGTTCAAGCTGCTGGGGGAGATTCTTCAGGCCGCCGGAATGACGTTCGATCACGTCGTGCGCGCGCAGACCTATCTGACCAACATGGACGACTTCCCCAAGTTCTCCGCGGTGCGCAACCGGTACCTCGGGGGATCGATGGCCGCGAGCACCCTGATCGAAGTCAAGGGACTCGCGCGCCCCGGCTGCTGCGTCGAGATCGAGATCACGGCCGCCTCATGAGCTCGCCCACCCCCGTCACCCCGCTCTGCATCGCCGACGACGCGACGTTTTGGCCGTGGCGCCGCTGGCCCGAGTTTCACCGCTGGCCCGATCGCGAGCGTACGCTCGTCGTGATCCCCCTGGCCGGGAGCGCCGACTGGGGCCTCGGCCACCCGATGGATGCCGAGGAAATCGTGCTCATGAGCGTGCTTCGCGAGGCCTCACTGCAGCGACCATCGGATCTCACACTGCTGGTGCTGCCTCCCGTGCGTTTTGTCCTCGGGCCGGATGCCGGTTGCGCGTTCGCGGTGGATCCGCCTCTGGCCCACGGCCTGCTGGCGGAACTCCTCGCCTCCGTCTCCGCCTCCGGCTTCCGCAAGGTCGTCCTGTACAACTCCAGCCCGTGGAACGAGGAATTCATCGCCGCCGTCGCGCGCGACAACCGGATCGCGCTGGGCCTCCAGATCTTTCGTATCAGCCTCAGCGGCCTGGGACTCGACCTCCACCCGACGCGCAGCCAGACGCGTGGACAATTTCAGACCCTCGTCACCGCCCTGACGGGCCGGGAGCCCGAGACGCCCGCGGGCGGTGCGGCCGGTCCCGCTGCGCGTCGCTGGGGTGACGAGAGCGTGCATCCACTCCTGGACGCTCCGGTGCCGCTGGCGGTGGCGCGCGACGCGGGGGCATCGCTCCTTGCCGCGGCGGCCGGAAAACTGATCGGGTTGCTCGGCGAGATCGACGTCCGTGCTCCCCTGGCCAACGGAGGGAAAATCCTTCCCGAGCAACCCTGAAGGTGCCGCCACCATGAGCTCACCACCCACTACGCTCTTTCCTTCCTACCGGTCGCGCTACCTCACCGCGATGACGCCGCGTCAGATCGCGGGCCTTGCCGACAAGAAATGGGCCCCGGTGA
The DNA here is from genome assembly GCA_947472765.1 of Opitutia bacterium. Taxonomy (GTDB): domain Bacteria; phylum Verrucomicrobiota; class Verrucomicrobiia; order Opitutales; family Opitutaceae; genus ER46. The sequence continues at coordinate 34,189 of CANJCM010000013.1, read as the reverse complement.
TCATCGTTACCGGGGCAATCGAGCAACATGGACCGCACCTCCCGGTTGCCGTCGACTCCTTCCTCGGCCAGGTTTGGCTGGAGAGCGCGCTGCCCAAGTTGGCCAGCGACGTGTCTTGCTACGTCGCTCCCCCGATTACCGTGGGAAAAAGCAACGAGCACACGGGGTTTCCCGGAACGCTTTCGATCTCAAAGGACACCCTGCGCGGACTCCTTCTGGCGCAGGCACGCCAACTCAGCGCTTGGGGATTCCGCCACGTCGCCGTCATCAACACGCACGGCGGAAACTCCGCCGTCATCACCTACACCCTCCGCGAAATCTCGGCCACGCTGGGACTGCGTTGCGGAATGCTCGCCCCGAAAGTCGATCACGGCCTGAGCGCGCAGGAACTGACCTACGGTTTCCATGCGAATACGGTGGAAACCGCCCTGATGCTGTCCGCCGCCGCAAAGTACGTCGACAGATCACTGGCCGTCAGCGAGTACTGCGGTCACGTCGATTCACCGGGGAACCTTCGTCCCGAACGCGCCCCTGCCACCCTGGCGTGGATCACCTCTGACCTCTCCCGATCCGGCGTGATGGGCGACGCCACCGCCGGTACAGCTGAGAAAGGGCACGCGTGGCGCGACCAGATCGCGTCAGCCTATGCCGCCGCGATCACCGACCTCGCCCGCGCCGCCAGAGCCGACGGAGAGTCGGCGTGACGGAGGAGTCAGCGCGGCGGATTTGTCGCCATCCCGACCGAGCAGCATCCGACGAGGATGCCCGGCGTCAGAGCGCGGCGGGGTTGCGCTGAAAGTCGAGTGCCAAGGCGGCGCTCCACGAAAACTCGTCGGTGCCGAGGCCGAGCGCGGATGGATCGATGCCAGGCCGCGGGTCAAAGTACTCCCAGCGGCCCGCGGCGCCGAGGGCGCGCAGCGTGTCGGACCTTACTCGCTCGGCCAAATCGTCCAAGCCGGCCTGGCGCAAGCCATGATGGAGCATCCAATTCACATTCACCCACACGGGGCCGCGCCAGTATCCCAACGGATTGAAGGTGGGCTCGTCCGTCGCCACCGAAGGACAGAGGAGCCAGTCCGCACTCGGTGCGAACGAGGACGTGAGGTGACGGGCCAGCGCCCGCTGCTGCGTGGGATCGCAGACCCGGGCGAACAGGGGCATGAAGCCGGAGGAGGTCTTGATCGTGATCCGGCGTCCCGCGCGCAGATCATACGGGAAGTAGAAGCCAAGCTCCGCATCCCAGAATTTCTTGTTGATTGCAGTGGACGTCTTTTCACACCACCGCTCAATTTCACTCACCGTCGCCGGATCGGCGTTGAGCTCGCGCGCCAGCGAAAGCAGCGCCAGATTTGAACGCGCGAGCACCGCGTTGAAGAGCACATCCTGAATGAGGAACGGGGAACGTTCCGCAATCTCCGCGTCCTGGTAGCCGCACGCGTTGAAGAGATCAACCAACGCCAGGTAGCGTCGATAGTTGACGTCGGTTGGCCGATGAGCCGCCGCAACCGTTCGGTTGTCCCGCCGCAGGCTAGAAACGTCACGAGCCCGCGTCAGGTCGATCGCCTCCAGCGCCGCGTCGTAAACGGGCGAATTGTCGGTACCGGCCTCCCAGTTGTGCTGAATATAGACCAGGCCTTCTCCGAGCGGATCGCGGTTTCGGTAAAGGTGGCGATGTTGGGCCATCAGCGCCGGGAAGATCTCGCGCCGGAATGCCTGCCACTCCGGAGTGGCACCCAGTGGCAGCGACGACATTCGTTCGATGATGAAGGCGAAGACCGGCGGCTGGGTGATGCCTGACGTACGAACGCCGGCCGGGCGCGAAGGAACCCCGTCCGTACCCCAGACGTCAGGGCCGGGGAAGTAGTTATCGGCCGGCCGGTGAAACACGATATGGGGCACCATGCCATTGCGCCACTGGCCGCGGAAAAGGCTGCGGAGCTCGGCGATGGCACGTTGAGGCCGCACGTAAGCCAGACCGAGCGCAATGAATCCGGCGTCCCAATTCCACTGAAATGGATAGAGGTTTGGCGACGGCAGCGTATAGCCGTCGCGCCAATTGCGATCGAGCGTGGCGGTGGCAGCGGCGAACATGGCGGGAGACGTGACGCGAATTAATTGCCCGAGGCGGACCTGAAGCGTGTCCGGCTCAAATCAGACCACCCACGACTGACCCGCAGAGCGGCGGATGGACTCTTGGTGCTCAACAGTTGAGGAGGACGATTTCGCGATCTTCCCCACGAGCCGCGCCACTCCAGGCCGTCATCTCGGAAGATCCCGAGTCTCTCGGAAAGGGTGCGGAGGCTAAGCTAGAGGCAGGACGAAGGTTTGGTCGGACCCAATAAGCACACGGCGAAGTCGTTTTTGGCATTCGAGCACCGACCCCGGCCCAATGCCCCTGCCGGAACGGCGAAATCTGGGAAAAAGGGCGGGATGGACGCGGAGATGAGGGCTAGACAAAAACGTTTTTGTCAAGCAACGTCTCCCTCCGGAAACTCGGCGGTTTAGTCACGGGTTCCTTGCCTGCCCCGCATCTCCGCTATTCACAGATTCTTACCGAATCATGTCGATCGTCCTCCTCGCGAAAAGTCTCGGCCTGTCGATCTCGACGGTGTCGCGTGCGCTCAACGGCTACGAAGACGTTTCCGCCGCGACGCGCGAGCGGGTCGTCCTCCGCGCCAAGGCTATCGGATACCGACCCAACCCCAGCGCGCGCCGTCTCGGCGCGGGCAAGACTTTGGCCATTGGGGTCATCCTGCCCGCGGCAGGCAGCACGGGGCAGGCCGTTGACTCGATGTATTCGAGCCTGCTCGGAGGAGTGGTGACCGAGATCGAACCAGCGGGTTACCACCTTCTGGCCTCGATGCAGGCGAAGCACGACGCCGCCCGCGAGACCGCGCTTTTTGAGAACTTCATCCGTGGCGGCTGGGTCGACGGGCTGCTGATCGTGCGCACGCGGGTGCACGATGCGCGTCTGGAACTTGCCCGCGCGGCGAAAATGCCGTTCGTCGCCTATGGTCGAACGGAGTCGGACCAACCCTATGCTTGGGTGGACACCGATAACGAAAAAGCGTTTCGTCTGGCGACGACCCGGCTGCTCGATCTCGGGCACCGACGGATCGCGCTGATCAACGGACCTGAGGAATACTCGTTCGCCCAGTTCCGCCGCCGGGGCTACGTGCGAGCGCTGGCGAGTCGCAAGCTGAAGCCGGATCCGACGTGGATGCTTCACGGCGACCTGACGGAGGGGGCCGGGCACGAACTCTGCCGCTCGCTCCTGATTCGGCGTCCCGCCCCGACCGCTTTTGTGTGCGCGACGGATTCGATGGCATTCGGGGCGATCGCGGCGTGCCGTGAAGCCGGTCTTTCCATCGGGAGAGATGTGTCCGTGATCGGGTACGGCAATTCGAGCCTGTCCGCGTTTTGCGACCCTCCGCTCACCACGATGGAGCACCAGGTATTCGAGAACGGCCGATATGTCGGCCGAGCCCTCCTCCAGCTGCTCCGGAAGGAGATCCAGCCGGCGGACGTTCACTACCTTGAGCCCGTGGTTCTTGTGCCACGCAAGTCCGACGGACCGGCACCCCAATGAGGCCAGCCGACAGGTTACTCGTCGACGGGCTCGTCATGAGGATTGTGCCGCTGTTCGAGCCGGTCTGAGCCGGCCTCGACGAGGCGGGTCACCACCTCACGCGTCGCGGGCGCGCCCGACGCGCCCGCTGTCCTTGATCGGCCGCGAGAAGCGGTAGTCGATGTCCCAAGGAAAGTAGATCCACTTGTTTTGCTTGAACTCTTTTACACAGGTGTCGACGAAGGGCCGTCCCGCGGGCTTGGCGTAGACGGTGGCAAAGTAGGCCTTCGGCAGCATCTGCCGGACGACCTGCGCGGTCCGGCCCGTGTCGACCAAGTCGTCGATCATGAGGTAGCCCTCGCCGTCTCCGGCGACGCCCTTGAGGACTCGGACCGCGGTCTGCTGCTGTTCGGCTCCGTCGGCGGAGGCGAGGCCGTAGCTGGCGAGGCAAACGGTGTCGATCAGGCGGATCTCCAACTCGCGGGCCACGAGTGCCGCGGGCACGAGTCCGCCGCGCGTGATCGCGATGATGCCCGACCAGCCCCCCCGCTCGTGAAGCTGGGCGGAAAGATACCGCGCATCGCGGTGTAGTTCCGGCCAGGAAATGACAATCTCGTCGTCGTAGCGTGAGGCCTCGCCCATGCCGACAGCAGAGACGCGTGCCGGACGCAGTCAACCCCGTCCGCTCAGTCGATCTTGGTCCACCATGGTCGTGTGGGGTATTTCCTGCGCGAGCATCTGCCCCGAATTCGGTAGTTTCGCGCGCTTGGCGCGAGCCCATGCGGTGCAAAATGGAACAGCGATGATCACGGTCGGTGTCATTCGCAACGCGGCACGTATCTGTCGCAGCATCTCCGCAAAAACGATTATTGGGCGGAGGGCGAGCGGCAGGTTCGCGGCGAGTGGTTTGGGCAAGCGGCAGCGAGGCTCGGGCTCGAAGGCACGGTGACGGATGCGCCTTTCGAGGCGTTGGTGCGCGAGTCGCGCGGGAAGAAACTGAGTGAGGTCACGACGGCGGAGGTGCGGGCGCTGGAGAGTAAGAGTGCCCGGTCGTCCCTGCCGCGAAAGTGTTTCCAAGACCTTCGCCGGGGTTTTTTGATCGATACCCACTCTGGATACCCACAACCTGCAAATTTGGTCAAAAATGACGAAACGATGGTGAACATGAAAACATCACTTCCCTCGTACGGAACATCCCGAAACACGGCCCAAAACGTGAAGGGACCCGGAAAGTCGAAGACGTTCACGTTCTATTATCAGTGAGCGCCGGGGAGAACTACTGGACCACGCTTCCGCTCGGTCGGGGAGTGACCCTGATCCATCATGACGCGAATGGTCTGGCCGCCTTTGCCAAACCCGCGGGCGTCCTCTCGCATCCGAATGCGCCCGCCGACGAGCCGCGCGCGCTGTTGACCGTGCCGTATCGGATTGAGGGCGAATATTTCGAGTGGACGGTTCCGGGTGAAATCACGCCTCGTCGCCTGTGGCTGTTGAACCGGCTGGATTCCGCCACTTCGGGGGTGATCCTGGCCGCAGCCGACGGCCGGCTCGCCGACGAAGTTCGGGCGCAGTTCAAACGGAAGCGGGTGCGGAAAATTTATCAGGCCCTGGTGTTCGGCGCGCCGCCGCAGCAGATCGCCCTCTGGCGCGATTTACTGGCCGTGGAGAAAAAGGGCGGGCGCATCCGGACGGGGACGGTCGGTCACGTGCCGGCGGAAAGCCGGATGAACGTGGTGCGAACGGCGCGGACCGAACCGCGGGTGTCGCTGATCCGTCTCGAACCGCGCACCGGGCGCAGCCATCAGCTCCGGGTTCAATGTGCGAAGCGCGGCGTGCCGATCGTCGGCGATCAGACGTACGGGGATTTCGGGCGCAACCGCGAGTTTGCGCGACTGGCGGCGACGAAGCGGCTCTTCCTGCACTCGCTCGAGACGGAATTCGAGTACGAGTTTGGCGGGTCGAAGCAGACCTTCTCGGCCAAGGCTGCCCTGCCTGCCGAGTTCACAAAGTTCGTGTAACGCTCGGGCCGGCCCGCGTTCCCGGAGGTGTCCGCTGACCGGTGGGCCTGCCCCCGGGCAATTGGCGGAAGCCCGCGGTCCTGCGCCGGTTCCGCCTTTCTTCTGTCCATTTCCGCATTTCCCACTAAATCGCAGGCTCCATGATCCTCCCGAAATCCAACCGTCTCACGACCGAGCAGCTCCAGGAAGTCACCGCGATCGTGACCGAGTTTGGCTGCAAGATTCAGCCCATCGTCGGGGCGGTGCGGAGCATCTACGCCATCGTGGGGGACGAGCGCGATGAGTTGATGATCAACCGGCTCGAGGGCCTGGCCTACGTCGAGCGGATCGACCGGATCCAGTCGCCCTTCAAGCTGATGGACAAACGCTCCGACCTCGCCAGCCACCGGATCAACCTCGGCGGCGTGACGCTGGGTGAGGAGTTGTTCGTCATCGCCGGCGTCTGCACGATCGATCCGAAGAATCCGAATTACTTCTACGAGAGCGCCGCGGCGATCAAGGAAGCCGGAGCCAACATGCTGCGCGGCGGCGTGTGGAAGCCGCGCACCAACCCTTACAGTTTCCAGGGCGACGTGAAGTCGCTCGATATCCTCATGGAGGGTTCGCGTCGCACCGGCCTGCCTGTCGACACCGAGGTCATGGAGGAAGGGCACATCAAGCTCGCCCTCGACGCCGGCGTCACCGCGCTGCAAGTCGGAGCGCGCAATGCGCTCAATTACTCGCTGCTCCGCGCCATCGGACGCGCCATCGCGGAGCGCGACACCGCCGTGCTGTTGAAGCGCAGCATCCACATGGGGCCGATCAACGAGTTCATCTCCGCGGCCGAGTATATCGCCGCCTTCGGCAATCCGAATGTGATTCTCTGCCCGCGCGGCACCGCGCCGACGCTCGACGGCTACCGCAATCATCCCGACGAGAGCATCACGCCTCTCCTAAAGGAGAAGACTTGGGCGCCGGTCGTCGTCGATCCGTCTCATTCCGTCGGCAAAGCGGCGTATGTGCCGGCCTGCGCACTGGCCGCCGTGGCGTACGGCGCGGACGGCCTCTGCATCGAGTCGCATGTCAGCCCGAGCCACGGGATCGGTGATGATCCCAAGCAGGCGCTGACGCCCGAGGTGCTCGCCGACACGATTGCCCAGGCGAAGCAACTCTGGGCGATTCGGCGGGGTGTGAAGGTGGTTTGAGGGGAACGGACTTGACGATGTGGCCGCATGAGGCCACATCGCAGGGATGAAACGCAAGAAGCCCGCGAAGTCGGAATACACTCCGGCGAAGGACACCGCATCCCAGCTCCGCGAAGACGCCGCCGCGTACGGACTCCGGCGGGACGTGCTCGGCGTGCGCGAAGCCAAGGATCAATTGTCTTCGCTGCTGCAGCGGGCCGCGGGTGGCGAAGAGATCGTCATCACGAGCGACGGCGTGCCGACGGCGATGATCGTCCGGTACAAACCCGTCATCCGCGGGAAGCCGTACACGCCGAATTGGGACCTGCTGCGCTCCATGCCCATGACCTCGGATTCCACGCCAGCCATCCGGGCCGAGCGCGACAGCGGCTCCTGAGCGCAATGTACCTGGACTCCTGCGTCCTCGCGAAGCTGTTCGTCAACGAGCCGGATTCCGCGTCCTGCCAGGACAAGGTTTCCGGCTCCGTAATCGTCTCTTCCCAGCTCGCCTACGGGGAGTTGTTCTCGACCTTGCTGCGCAAGGAGCGCGCCCGGGAAATCAACTCGGCCCAGCGCGAATTGCTTTGGGCGGATTTTGAGCGCCAGGTTCGGGAGGAGACCATCTACCTCGCGAATCTCGACGGCACGATCGTTCGTCGCGCCAAGGACGTCATGCGCGACGTGCATCCTCACGTGCCGCTCCGCACGCTCGATGCGATCCACCTCGCGACGTATCTTTCGGTAATCACCGGCCCGCTCTTCACCAAGGACGTCCGGATGCGGGCCGCGGCGCGCTTCCTGGAAATTCCACTGGTGGAATAACGCGCGGCCGGCCCCGATCTTTTCCTTACGGTGCCAGTGTGAGCGCGAGGCCGCGCACATCCATCACCTGGCGGCCCGGGATCTTCAGGGCCCGGAGGGTGAGCGGGCCGGCGCCGGCCTCGAGTGGCAGCGTGCCGAGGCTGAGGGTGTGAAACTCCTTCATCTTGGACTGGGTGGGCGCGCGAGGCAGCGTGTCCTGATTCGTGTAGAGAGGCGGATCCCAGCCCGGGGCGACCTGGCCAGTGAGGCGGGATTGGCCGTGGCTGAGCTCAATCGTCGAGCCCGCGTCCGCCAGCGGACAGGTATACAGGATTTCGACGAGATACTTGCCCGAGGTATGAACTTCGATGTCCCAGACCATCGTGTCGGCCGGGCTGGTCCAGTTCACGAAGTAGGACGAGTTGGGCGAGGCGGTGCTGCGGCGCACGGTGCCGTGCGGCGTGGCTTCGCTCGCGGGCAGGAACGCCCGGGGAAACTCGCGGTAACCGACCGTCAGCGGACGCGGATCGACGTCACCCCAATCGGTGGTCGAACGAACCGGGGGCGTGGCGCCGTACATTTCCGTCTTCCACGCCGCTAGCGCGGCCGAGAGCCGGGCCGCGAGTTTCGGATCCTGCGCGGTGATGGATTTGGTCTGACCGGGGTCGGCCAGCATGTCGTAAAGTTCGCCATCGGAGCCGAGTCGATGCGTTGGGGTCCGGACGCTGAAGCCCCCGTTCCAGGTCGAGAAAATCATCCGGTAGGGCGCGGTCGTCTGGGCACCGAGGATGCGCGTTGAGAGGTCGATGCCATCCAGCGGTTCGTCGCCCGGGAGCGGGATGCCGGCGAGCGTCGTCAACGTCGGGAGCAGATCCATCGCCCCGCTGATTTCTTTCACGGTACGCCCGGCGGTAACCTTGGCGGGCCAGCGCAGGAAGAGGGGGGAGCGGATGCCACCCTCGTCGGTGCTGCCCTTGATTCCCTTCATGCCGCCATTCCAGCGGGCGGTGTTGGGACCGTTGTCGGTGAAGTAGACGACGATCGTGTTATCCGAGAGCTTCAGCTCATCGAGACGCTTCAGGATTCGTCCGACGTTCGCGTCCTGATTTTCCATCATGGCGAGTGCGGCGCGGGTCTGGTCGGGAACTTCCTTCGCGGGATCAGTCGCAGTCTGCGTGAACGACTTCGTCTTGAACCGATCCCATTCGGCTGCCGGCACGGCCCACGGCGAATGCGGGGTCGTGAACGGCACGTAGCAGAGAAACGGCTGCGCCTGATTTTTATCGATGAACTCGAGCGCGCGGTCGGTGAGATAGTCGACGATGTAACCCTGGCCACGGATCGGCTGGCCGTTGTGTTCGAGAGGTGGGTCGAAGTATTCGCCCCAGTGGCCGGAGCAGTAGCCGAAGAACTCGTCGAACCCGCGCGCATTGGGATGGTAGGGCCACTGCCCGCCACTGTGCCATTTTCCGAAGACGCCCGTGGCATAGCCGGCGTCCTTGAAAGCATGGGCCAGCGTTCGCTCGCTGGGGCTGAAACGTTCCGTGCCACTCGAGACACCGCGGACCCCGGTGCGTGGATAGTAGCGCCCCGTCAGGAATTCGGCGCGGGTCGGCGAGCAGACTGGGCAGACGAAAAAGCGATCGAGCGAAGCGCCCGCGCGGCCGATCGAGTCGATGTTGGGCGTGCGGACCTGAAGGTTGCCCGAGGCGCTGTAGTCACCCCAGCCGGCGTCGTCGGCGAGGAGGATGACGACGTTGGGACGCGACGCGGACGCGGCCCTGAGTGGGACGGCAGCGAAAAAGGCGAGGACCAGGCCGATCAGGGATGAGAACAACTTCATAGGGAGAGGAGGCTCGAAGGGGAACGAGACTGCCGCGGGGCGCAGGTGCCTGCGGGGGCTGGAGTAGATTCAGCTAAGAATCGTCCGCGGATGCGACCGCGATTTTTTCTTCGGCCGGGCCGGTGGGCGGGGAGGGAGATGGTGGCGTCGTACGTCCGGACGTAGTGCGCGACCGGGATCGCGGGCGCGCCGGTCGTGGAGGTATTTCGAGTGACGCGGCGCTTGCCGCCTCCGGGAGAGTCGTGAGGATTCCGAAACGTGACCGCTCGAAAACTAACCCAATTTCTCCTGTGGACCGCGAGCGTTGCGGGCGCGCGCGTCGCGCACGGAGCTGCATTGCCTGACACCGACTGGCGCGAATACCTCGGCGACAGCGGCCGCACGCACTACTCGTCACTCGCGCAGATCGACCGCAGCAACGTCGCGAAGCTTGAGCGCGCGTGGGAGTATCGTACCGGCGAGCCGGGTGAGGTGCAGTGCAACCCGCTCGTCGTCCGCGGCGTGCTCTACGGCGTGACCGCCGCCGGCAACGTGTTCGCGCTCGATGCGGCCACGGGCCGGGAACACTGGAAGTTCGAGCCGGATCGTTCGGGCGACGCGGGGCGCCCCAACACCCTGCGGATCGTGCGCGGCCTGACCTATTGGGAGCAGGACAATGAGCGGCGCCTGCTGGTCACGGCCGGCGCCTGGCTCCTCGCTTTGGACCCCGCCAGCGGGCGGCTGGTGGAGACGTTTGGCGACGGCGGACGGGTCAGCCTGAAGACGGGGCTCGGGCCGGGGGCGGCAAACAAGTTCGTGATCTCGACCACGCCGGGGGCGCTCTATCGCGACCTCATCATCATGCCCCTGCGTCTCTCGGAGTCGGCGGACGCGGCGCTGGGATTCGTGCAGGCCTTCGAGGTGCGCACGGGCAAACTGGCGTGGGTGTTTCGCACGATTCCGGGTCCTGGCGAGTTCGGGCACGACACCTGGCCGGCCGAGGCTCACCGCAATTTAGAGGTGGGAGGCGCGAACTGCTGGGCGGGCATGGCGGTGGACGGGACGCGCGGACTCGTGTTCGTGCCGACGGGTTCGGCGGGGCCGGACTTCTGGGGTGGGGCGCGGCAGGGCGCGAACCTGTTCGCCAACTGCCTCATCGCACTCGACGCGGCGACCGGGAAGCGGCGCTGGCATTTTCAATTCGTGCACCACGACCTCTGGGATCGCGACCTGCCGTCGCCGCCGGTCCTGACGACGGTGCGACGCGACGGCCGGACAATCGACGTGGTGGCGCAGACGACGAAGTCGGGCCATGTCTTCGTCTTCGAGCGCGAGTCGGGCAAACCGGTCTTTCCGATCGAGGAGCGGCCGGCACCGCGTTCGCCGCTCGTCGGTGAAGAGGCGTGGCCTACGCAGCCGGTGCCATTGCAGCCGGCGCCATTTACGCGGCAGGAATTGAAGGAGGAAGACATTGGCACGGTGTCGGCCGACCGCGCAGCGCTGCGCGAGCGGTTTCGTGCCGCGCGCAAGGGAACGTTCCAGCCTTTCGGGCCGGACGAGACCGTGCTGTTTCCCGGTTTTGACGGCGGCGCGGAGTGGGGCGGCACGGCCGCGGATCCGGCCGGCGTCCTTTACGTGAACGCAAACGAGATGGCGTGGATGGCGCGGCTGAAACCGACGCCGCGTGCGGACGAGCTCAGCCGGATGACACCGGGCCAGCGCGTGTATGCATTGATGTGCGGGGCATGTCACGGGGCGGAGCGGCAGGGCAACCCGGGCGCGAATCTGCCGCCGCTCACCGACGTGGCGGCGAGGAAGACGCGGGCGGAGGTATCGCTGCAGGTCACGACGGGGAAGGGAATGATGCCCGGCTTCCCCGGCATGCCGGCGGTGGAAAAGGAGGCGTTACTGGAATTTCTGTTCGGGACCGAAAAGGTCGAGGCGCCGTCGGGCGAGGTCGTGGGAAGCACCAACCCCGCCGAGACGGGACCGCGCGCGCCGTTCGCGCTGGACGGCTACCGGCGCTGGATCGACACGCAAGGCTATCCCGCGATCTCACCGCCGTGGGGTACGCTGACGGCGATCGATCTCAATACGGGTGAGCACCGCTGGCAGGTGCCGTTGGGCGAGTACGCCGAGCTGATGGCGAAAGGCATCCCGGCGACGGGAACCGAGAACTACGGCGGGCCGGTGGTGACCGCGGGGGAACTGGTGTTTATCGCTGCGACGAAGGACGCGCTCCTCCGTGCTTTCGACGTGCGAACGGGAGAAGAAGTGTGGCGGGCGGAACTGCCGGCGCCGGGCTTCGCGACGCCGAGCCTCTATGCGGTGGGAGGGAAACAGTATATCGTGGTCGCCGCGGGTGGTACGAAGCTCGGCACAAGGAAGGCGGACAGTTATGTGGCGTTCGCCCTGCCTTGAGCCGAAAGCATGCAGGAGAACGTAACCCGCGGGTGAAGACCCCCGCGCTCCATGGCCGGCGATTCGTTCCGTTTTCCTTCCTGCAAAAGAGCAATCCATGGAGGGACGGTGTCCCCACCGTCCTCGATCTACTTACGTTCGACGGAACGTTCACCGTTTGATGTAGGGCTGCCGCTCGTCGGCAGGCCTCGTCCTTCATTCGAGAAAAGGCCCGGCGGCGAGCGCCGGCCCTACATGCCACGGCATCGTTCTGGCTCCAATGGGGCAGTGAACCGTTGGTCGGCGTTCCAGCGAAAGGTTCAGAGTAAGCTCAGTTGCGAATCGTCGGGCGGGGCGACCGTGATCTTTTTCTTTGGCCGGGCCTGGGGCGCGGGGAGGGAGACCGTGGTGTCGTCGCTTTCGAGCTTCGCGAGGATGGTCTTGGCGCGATCGATGACGCTGAGTGGCAGACCCGCGAGTCGCGCGACCTGGATGCCGTAGCTGCGGTCGGCGGCACCGGGAATCACCCGACGAACGAAGACGATCTCGTCGTTCCACTCCTTCACGGCGACGGAGAAGTTGCGGAGGCGCGGCAGGTGCTTCTCGAGCTGCGTGAGCTCCTGGTAATGGGTCGCGAACAGCGTGCGGGGCCCGCGTTCCGGCCCGCGGTGCAGGTGCTCGACGACGGCCCAGGCGATCGCGAGGCCGTCGTAGGTCGAGGTGCCGCGGCCGATTTCATCGAGTATGATGAGCGAACGATCCGTGGCGTTGTTCAGGATGTTCGCGGTTTCGTTCATCTCGACCATGAAGGTCGAGTTGCCGCGGGCGAGATCGTCGCTGGCTCCGACGCGGGAGAAGATCCGGTCGACGAGGCCGATGCGGCAGGCCTTGGCCGGGACCCAGCAGCCGACCTGAGCGAGCAGCGTGATGAGCGCGACCTGCCGGATGTAGGTTGATTTACCGGCCATGTTGGGGCCGGTGATCAACGCGAGTTGGGCGTCGTCACAGGCGAGGATCGTGTCGTTGGGCACGAAGCCCGCACTCGCCCCGCGCGGCGCCAGACTGTCGCCGGATGCCAGCATCTGTTCCACCACCGGATGGCGTCCGTCGGTGATTTCGAGCACGGCGCTCTCGTCGAGTTCCGGCCGACAGTAATTGCATTCGCGCGCCAGCAGCGCCCAGCCGGCCAGCACATCGAGCTCCGCGAGGGTCTCGGCCGTTTGTGCGAGGGCGACGGACTCGTCGAGGACGGCGGCAACGAGTTGCTGGAAAATCTCCAGCTCGCGGGCGAGGGCGTTCTCCTCGGCGTGGAAGATCTCCTTTTCCTTCAGCTTCAGCGCCTCGGTCACGTACCGCTCGCCGCCGACCGTCGTTTGCCGCCGGATGTAATCGGCGGGGACGAGGTGGAGGTTGGCCTTGGTGATCTCGATGTAGTACCCGAAATTATTCGTGAACCTGACCTTTAGACTGCGGATGCCGGTGCGCTCCTGCTCGGCGCGCTCGAGTTCCGACAGCCAGGTCTTGTTGCCGGAGGTGAGTGCCTGGAGGCGGTCGAGTTCGGCGTCGTAGCCGTGACGAATGTAATTTCCGTCCGCCAGATCGTTGGGCAACTCGTCCGCGAGCGCCGCGGTGAGGAGCGTGCGCAACGCGGGCAATTCATGCAGCCGGTTCTGCTCCTGCGCGAGCTGAGCCCCGGCGCCGAACGCCGCGAGCGTCGCGTGAACCGCCGGAATCTGGGCCAGGGTGTCGCGGACGCCGCCGAGTTCGCGCGGATTGCGGAGCCGGTTCTGGAGGCGGCCGAGAATGCGCGGAATGTCGCGGACGAGCGTGAGTTGCTCGTGCAGCTCGGCGAGGCGCATTGGCTGCGTGACCAGTTCGCCGACGAGCGACTGGCGGCGTCGAATCTCGTCGAGCTCGAGCGTCGGTGATGCGAGCCAGCGTTCCAGCAGCCGGGCGCCGGCGGAAGTCGCGGTGCGATTGATGGCGTGGAGCAGCGAGCCCGAGCGCTCGCCGCGGCTGGAGGAGAAAATCTCGAGATTGCGCAGCGTGGCCGGGTCGAGCAGCAGCGTCCGGGTGCTGCGATATTCCTGGAGCGAACGAAGATTCTCCGGCTTCGCGCAGAGATTCTCGGTGGCGTAATAGACGAGAGCGCCGGCCGGTCCGAGGCCCGGGTGGTCGGCGGCGAGGCCGAAGCCCTCGAGGTTCAGCACGCCGAGCGTGTCGACGACGGTGCGTGCGCCGGTCGACGTGTCGAAGTGGTATCCCGCCAGCTCGGAGACAAGACGCGGCGCGCAGAAGGCGTGGAGCGCGTGCGCCTCGGCCTGATCGTGCGGCGTGGCAGCCCAGCGTTCGCGTTCGCCCTCGATGAGGAGCAGCTCTGCCGGGTCGAGGGCGGTGAGCACGGGCAGCAGATTCGCGACCTGCGGATCGCTCGCGACCCTGAACTCGCCCGTGGAGAGATCGAGCCACGCCGCGTGAAGCCCGCGGGCGTCGAAGGCCATCGCCGCGAGGTAGTGGTTGCGCGCGGCGTCGAGCTGGTTGGCGGCGAGGGTGGTGCCGGGCGAAAGGATGCGCGTGAGCTGGCGGCGGACGAGTTTGCCGGCCTTGGCGGGTTCGGCCTGGTCGCAGATGGCGACCTTCTTGCCGGCGGCGAGCAGCTTGGAGACGTAGTTGTCGCAGGCGTGCGCCGGCAGTCCGGCCATCGGGTGGTCCTGGCGCTTGGTCAGGGTGAGGCCGAGCAGGCGCGACGCCATGACGGCGTCGTCGAAGAAGAGCTCGAAGAAGTCCCCGAGGCGGAAGAGCAGCAGCGTGTCCTTCGGAAGCCCGCGCTTCACCTCGAAGTACTGCTGCATCATCGGGGTCATGGCGTGTGATCCGTGCCTCCGATACACGGATACAGAACCTCTCCTTTACCATGGAGACGCCAAAAAAATCGGAGTGGAAAAAGACTTCCGTTCAGTGCCTCTACGAACGCCGACCCGAGGGACTGCCCGCAACAAAGCGGGGAACCTTCTACTTCCGGTTCAGCGTAAACGGGACGCCGACCTTCCGGTCTCTGGAAACCTCGGTGTTCGAGCATGCGAAAATCAAGCACGCCAGACGCATGGCGAATGTCCAGAAGGACCGTCAGCGTGGGCCGGACCTCGGGACTGAATTTAAAACTCCTGGGGCGCTGTTCGACGAAGGAGAGCGTCGGATGAAGGGCAGCGTGTCTCCAAAAACACGGAGGTTGGTGCCGGGTTCGAACGGCGGGTAAGGATTCTCGAACGCACCTTGGTCAAGACCCGGCAGCAGGCTCTTGCGGTTGAGTTCCCGCCTCATCGCCCCGACCCCTGTTGCTTTCGGTGCCGGGGAGCTCGGAAGTCGTGGCGAGTGCACTTTCAGCCGCGGGGAAATACGCTTGGAAGCGGGTGCCGCGGCCGAGGGTGCTCTCCAGGGTGATGAAGCCGTGGTGGTTTGCCATGATGCCGCGCACGGTGGCGAGGCCCAGCCCCGTTCCCTTGCCGGCGGGCTTCGTGGTAAAGAAAGGGTCCCAGATGCGTGCCAGGATCTCGGGGGGATTCCGCTGCCTGAATCCGCGACCTCGAGCACCGCCCATTTTCCGGCACGCGCGCCGGAAATGGCCTGGGCCGCGGCCTCGTCGAGGAGGCGGTTTTCAGCGCCCAAATGCAGCCGGCCGCCCTCCGGCATGGCGTCGCGGGCATTTACACAAAGGTTGAGCAGGACCTGGTGGATCTGGGTGGGCTGGCCGCTAATGGGCCAGAGATTGCCGGACACCTTGTCCGTAAAGGTGATGGATTTGGGGAAAGTCTGTCGGACGAATGACAGCATTTCGCGCAACAAGTGGTTGGGCTGCACGATGCGGAGCTCGCCGCTGACACCTTGGGCGAAACCGAGGATCTGGCGCACGAGGCCAGAGCAGCGGCCGACGCTTTTTTCCAGCGTGTCGATCAACTTGATGTCGGCGGCGGCAGAGAGCCGCATGCGCAGGATCCCGGCGACGAGTCCGACGGGCGAGAGCATGTTGTTGAGGTCGTGCGCGATGCCGGCGGCCATCATGCCGATGCCTTCCAGCCGCTGCGCGCGGAGGAAATTTTCCTCCAGGATTTTCTGCTCGGTGACGTCGGTGCAGATGATCAACCAGCCGACTGGCGTGCCGGCGCTGGTGCGCAGCACGGTGACGCCGGTTTCGAGCCTTAGGCCAGAACCGTCCCGCCGCTTACTGCGCAGTTCGCCGCGCCAGTCGGCCGGGCTGGCGAATGGTTCCGGGGGGTGGCCGGGGACGGCGCCGCCAACGCCCGACAGCACTTCGTCCAGTGGGCTGCCGCGCATCTGGGCGGCGGTCAGGCCCAGCATGCGCTCGGCTCCGCGGTTCCAGAACTGGATCCGTTTGTCTAGATCGGCGGTGATGATGGCCTCGTTTGACTTGTCGAGCAGTTCAGCTTGCTCGCGCAGGCGATCCTCCATCTGGCGTCGCGCGGTGTTCTCGGCCTGGAGGGCCTCGTTGGCCCGGACCAGCTCGTTGGTTCGGGTACGGACGCGGGCATCGAGCTCCTCGTTGACCTGGCGCAACTCCGCTTCCGTCTGCTGGAGGCGCTGATTTTGGGCCACGGCGGATTCGTAGGTGGAAAGGAGCAGGTTGAAGATCCGGAAGTGGCTGGTCGCGAACTGATGCTGGCGTCCGCCCACGTGCACCTCGATGGGATGCGCCTCACAGTTGCTCTGATGGAGTTGTGGGTTGTCCTGGATGTAGCGCAGCCGCTTGAACAGAATCGTCTCGCTGAAAGGCTTGGTGAAAAAATAATCCGCACCGCACTCCAGTGCGAGCATCACATCGTCCGGCTCGGAGAGTGAGGTGAGCAGGAGGATGGGCACGTCGCGCAGGCGCTCATCGGCCCGCACGCGGCGGCTCAGCTCGTAGCCGTCCATCAACGGCATGTTCACGTCACTAATCACGGCGAGCGGCCGCTGTTGGGCCAGTGCGTCAAGCGCTTCCAGGCCGTTGCGGGCGTGGTGCACGACAAAGCCTTGCTCCTCGAGAGTGAATTGCAGTCGGGTCGCCTGGGTCAGGCTGTCTTCAACAATCAGGATCAAGGTTTTGTCCACGGTGGAACTCATCGACATTCGGGTTTTACGGCGGCTGGGGTTTGCGTTCGCACCAATTCCGTCAGGAGCTCAGCGATGCCCTCAGGAGGCAGGACGTGCAGGGCGGCGCCGAGGCGAATCGCTTCGCCCGGCATGCCGTGGACGACCGAGCTTTTCGCGTCCTGCGCAATGGTGATCGCTCCGTGTTGCCGCAGCAGGAGCAATTCCTTCGCGCCGTCTGCGCCCATCCCCGTCAAAAGCATCGCGATCGTGCGATCGGCCAGACGCGACTTCGCCACTGACTGGAAGAGTCGGGCAACCGCGGGGCAGTAGATATTGGTCTTCGTGCGCGACTGACGAACGATCATGCCGTCTGCGTCAACCTCCATGTGACAATCGTCGGGCGCGAGGTAGACCTCACCGGGCAGCGGTCGCTCTTTCTCACCAGCGATGTGAACCTTGCGGCGGGAAGTCTGTTGCAGCCAGTGTGCCATGCCCGCGAGAAAGCCCGGCGCGATGTGCTGCACCACCAAAATGGGCAGCGGAAAATCTGGATGCAGCAGCGACAGGATTTTGGTCAAGGCGGGGGGGCCACCGGTCGAGGCGCCGATCACCACCAGATTCAGGCGGTTGGCGGCCCGAGGCGCGGGTGCGGCGTTTCGGTCCACGCTGGGAGTATGCGTTTTGGCGCGGTGCCAGCGTCGGACGAGCTTGACCTCCGCCATGTTGACCACGGTGTCCTTTATCTTCCGCGCTTGCGCCGAATGATCCGGGTGGAGCGGTGCGCTCAGTTTTCCGACTACGGCCAGCCCGCCCGCCGCCATTGCGCGAAAGGAGAGGTCGGCGTCGCTGGTCGACAGCCCGGCGCAGAGCACGATCGGCACCGGCCTGGTGTGCATGATGCGCTCAGTTGTCTCGACGCTGCTCCTCCCACCGATGGTGACGGACATGACGATGATAGAAGGTGCCAGCTGCTTGTTAAAGGAGATGGCCTCGGCGCCGCTGGAGGCGGTGCCGACGATCTGGAACCGCGCGTCCGAGTTGAAGAGGTTGACCAGCCGCATGATGTCGACGTCCGAGTCGTCCACCACCAGCACGCGGATTTTGGAAGTGGATTCAGTCATGCGAGCCGGCGAACGATTTCCAACAGGCTGGTCTCGTCAAAATCGCTTTTCACCAGGTAGGCATTGGCACCGACGTCAACGCCGCGGGCGCGGTCTTCCGGCGAGGCGAGCGCGGTTATCAGCACCACCGGCAGATGGGCGAGGCGCTGGTCCGCGCGGATCCGGGCGGTAAGGTCGAGGCCGCTGAGACGCGGCATTTGCACGTCCGAAAGCACGAGATCGAAGGAGTTGGAGCGCAGCGCCTCGAGCGCCTCAAGGCCGTTAACCGTGGTGGTTACTTTGAAGCCCGCCGACTCAAGGATGTGCTTCAGCAGCGTGCGTGAGGTGATCGAGTCATCCGCCACGAGGATCGACTTGGCGGTGGCGGTTTGGCGGTCAGTTTCGGTTCGTCGTGCGAGGCGTGGGCCGGCAGTCGCTCTCAGGGCCGAGCGCAGGAGATCGTTAGCGTTGAGCACGGGCACGAGTTCCCCCGAAGCGAGGATGGTGGCGCCGGCGATGTTTCGCACCCGCACGAGTGGGGCGGCGAGGGCTTCGAAGCGGACTTCCTCGTCGCGGATGACCTCGTCGACCAGAAATGCCACCCGGGCGTCCGGCGGCCCCAGTACCACGACGGGGCGCGTGGTGGGAGCCGGCTGGCGTGGCTGTTCGTCGGGCAGCTCCAGCACCTTCGCGAGGAAAACCACCGGCAGCGCCTGCCCGCCGAGCGAGAGGGTGGCGCGGTTGCCCACGGTGGAAATTTCCGCCGGTCGGATGAGGGCGACGCGTTCGATGGCCGAGAGCGCCACCACGAACGGATGGCCCGACACCCGAATCACCAGACCGCGAAAGGCGCTGAGGGTCATGGGCAGGACCAGGCGGAACCGCGTGCCCTGGCCGTGCACGGTTTCGACCTGCACCTCGCCGCCGAGATTCTCGGCTTTCTCGCGGACGATGGCGAGGCCAAGACCGCGGCCGGACAGGTCGGTCACGATTGGGCTCGTGGTCACCTCCGAATGAAAAATCAGCGCGAGGGCGCGGCTGTGATCAATCGTGGCGGCTTCGTCGGCGGAGATGATTCCCCGGTTTATGGCCGCCTGCTTGACGCGGGCGGCGTCGATGCCCCCGCCGTCATCGGCCAGCGTAATTTCCACCTTGCCACCTTCCATCAGCTTGACGCTCAGGGTGAGCGTGGCGACGGGTGGCTTGCCCGCGCGGGCGCGATCCGGGGCAGACTCGATGCCGTGGTCGATGGCGTTGCGCACGAGGTGGACCAGCGGATTCTTCATCTCATCGAGGATGCGTTTCTCCAGGGCGACCTCGAGGCCGCGCAGGATGAGCTCGGCAGGCTTGCCTTGATCGCGGCCGAGTTGGCGGACCATCAAGGGGAGTGCATCGGTGATCGTGCCGAATGGCAGGAGCAGGAGTTGTTTGGTGGCGTCGAGCACCCCGTCGACCAGCTTCGCTGCGGTGTGGCTGTCACGGCGGGTGGTCAGGTGGAGCGCGTTGATCTGGTTTCCGAGCGTCCTGAGATGGCGCGATTCCCATTCCAGAAACTCGAGCAGTTCGCGGGTTGCGGCCAAGGTGGGATGCGCTTGCGCCGTGGTGGCGTCGGCGTGGTCCCGCTGCAACTGCTGCAGGGTTCGCTGGGCGCGCCGCAGCTGGTCACGGCGGCGGTCCCATTGCGCGTATCGATCCATCATTTCCAGCAACTCGCTCGTGAGATGGTGCGCAGTCTGTTTGAGGGTCAGTAACTCCTCGGTGTGGTGCCGCACCAGATCCAGTTTTTCGACTGGGATGCGAATGGTCGCCGCGGCCGGAGCGGTTGACTCGCCGGCACGGGGGGAGGCGGCAGGGGTGGAGGGGAAGGCGCGAGCTGGCGCCGGGACCGGCAGGGGTGGCGGCGGAGCCGGATCCCTGGCCGGTCCAACGGGGGCGGAAGATCGAACGGTTTTCGCCTCGGCCGCGAGAGTTTCCAGCCTCCGCATCCCAGCGGCGACCTGTTCGGCCATGGCACCGGCGTGCTCGGGGCCGGTCGCAGCCAGCACCCGGTTCAGGAGATCGAGTGCGCCGTGCAGCGCGTCGAACGCAGCGGGGTCAGGATTCCAGCACCCCTGTTTGCCGGCGGCGAAAACGCTCTCAAGCGGGTGGCAGAGGGTCTCAATTTCCTTGGCCCCGACCGCGCGGGCGGCGCCTTTCAGGCTGTGGGCCGTGCGGAAGATGGGTTCGTACGCCTCGGGACGGCGATCCGCCGGCGTTGCCTTTTCGAGGGTCAGCAGTTCCTCCCCCATCGCTTGCAGGTATTCGGACGCCTCCTGACGAAAGGTGACGCGCAGACGCGTGAGAAACTCCTGCTCCTTTGGGGTCATGGCCGGCGGGGCGTGAACGGGAGATTCAGAGTTTGTAGTGCTGCACCAGGCCCCGCAGGCGCTCGCCCAGATCCTGCAGGTTCCGGGCCGACCCTTCGAGCTGTTTGGCGCCGTCCGCATTTTGCAGGCCCGCGTCCTTCAGTTCCTGCATCGCCATCCCGACTTGCTCCACGCCAATGAGCTGCTGCTGGCTCGACGCGGCGATCTGCGCGGCTGAGGCAGTGGATTCGGTAAAGCTCGAAGCGAGCTGGAGGATGGCCTGGCCGGCCTGCGACGCCTCGTAGACGCCAGCCTCGACCGTCTTGCCACCTTGATCGGTGGCCAGCATGGCGGAGCTCGCGGCCTTCTCGATTTCACCGAGGATTGCCATCACCTGCACCGTGGCCTGCTTCGACTGATCGGCGAGATTGCGCACTTCCTGGGCGACGACAGCGAAGCCCTTGCCCTGATCGCCGGCTCGAGCGGCCTCGATCCCGGCATTGACGGCGAGCATGTTTGATTGGGCCGCCAAGTCCTGAACTGTGGTCACGATCTGCCCGATGGATTGCGACTGATCCTTGAGCCGCACCATGCGGTCGGCGATCGTTTCCATCTGCTCGCGGATGCGGTTGATGGCGACGACGGTATCATCGATGGCTATGCGCCCCCGCTGGACGACATCGGATGATTTCTCTGCGCTTTCCGCAACCGTCTTGGCCTTTTGGCTGGAGACGCCGGCGGTCTGCTTTAATTCCTCCACCGTGGTGGTCGTCTCGCTGATTGCAGCGGCAGTCTGGCCCGCGGTGGCGGCGAGTTGGTTGGTGGCGGCCGAGATTTCCGCCGCGGACGCACTTACAACGTTTACGCCCTCGGTAATATTACGAATCTGGATCCGGAGGCTCTCCAGCAGCCGGCCGAGCGCGCGGGACA
Organism: Opitutia bacterium; assembly: GCA_947472765.1. Classification (GTDB taxonomy): domain Bacteria; phylum Verrucomicrobiota; class Verrucomicrobiia; order Opitutales; family Opitutaceae; genus ER46. The sequence goes on along the minus strand of CANJCM010000013.1, from coordinate 12,954 downwards.
GGATGCCGACCTCGTCTGCGCGTTGCAGCGGGGCCTCGTTGACGGAAAGATCTCCCGCCGCAGCGCGGTCAGCGAGGGCCGCGAAGCGGCGCAGCGGTTCCGCGATCGAGCGGCTCAGGATAAGCGCGATGATGATGGCCAGAATTATGGCCGCGACTCCAGCTACCGTAATGACTGAGGTGACCTTCGCGGTCAGCGAGATTAAATGCGCGGAGGATTCGCGCACGTGTTGAAAGGAACCCTCATATATTTCGCTCAGGATGGCGGTCATGCGAATGAAGCGTGGTTCCTGAATTTCGGCCACGGCCGCCGCCTGGTCCAGATGGCCAGCCAAGATCATCTTGATTTGTTCGCGACGCGTCTGGCGGTAGGCCTCGAGCACGGTCCGAAATTCGGCCATGCGGCTAATGGTCTGGCTGGTGGTTTGGCTATCCGCGGCGAACTTTTTTTCGAGGATTTCGATCTGCTGATTCACCCCGGAGACGTTCTGCTCGATTTCGGCGAGGAGCCGTTCCCGGAAAGATGCCTCTTTTGCAATCATTGCATCGAGAATGCGAATACGCTGCCAGTCCTCTTTCTCGCGTAGTTCCGCGATGGCGTTCAGGACTTCGAGGTCGTAGACTGACATTTCCTGCTGGTCGGCTCTGATTCTATTCAGCGACCAGATCGAGAACCCGAAGATCCCCAGCATGATTAGCAGCAGCACGCCGGAACTGGCGAACAGTTTGGCGCGGGTGGAGAGGTTGTTAATCCAGTTCATAAGGGTAAAAATGCGTGTGCTTGAAAAAAGGGTCAGGAGGTGGGCGGGAGATCGACTTTTTCCTGCACGATCTGGCGGCGATCCGTGATGATGCGGACGGCGTCGAGCACGGCCAGGCCATCGGAGGTGATGCCCTTGAAGTAGTCGGCGCGAAGGCCCGCGAAGGTCGGGGGCGGGAGCTGCAAACTCGCGCGCGGCAGCAGCCGCAGGCCGGTCACCTGATCAGCGAGAAGGCCGAGGTGAATTTCACCGTGCTGGATAAATACCACATGGTGGAGGTCCACGATCCCGCGCGGTGGTAGCTCGAAGAATTCGCGCAGGTCGATGACGTGCCGGATGTGGTGCCGGATATTCACGATCCCGACCACGAAATTCGGGGTGCAGGGCAGGGCCGTGAGGTGCGTGAGCACGGCGGTCTCGCTGACGCAGGCGGTCTCGACCGCGTAGCGCTCGCCAGAGATAGAGAACTCGACGACATCAATCACATCGGTCGGCGCCGTGCTCAGTGCCGGCGGGCGGGCGAAGGCGGCGGCCCGCCTCCGCAGGATGGCTTGGCGGTCCAGGTTGGAGTGGAAATTCATCCGGGGAGAACAGCATTGCCCGCCAGACGGCGCCGTCGTGAGGCGCTAGCGGGATGGGGCCGAGGACTTGGCTTCGCGGGTTCCTCGGTTACGGCTGAGAGGAGCGCAAGCAGCTGCCCGGCGGTCAGCTCAGCAGCTTCCCGCAGGAGCGTAGCTGGCGGGATCCGGGTCGCGAGCCCACGGGCTGTTCGCCAGTGGCGCTCCGCGGCATCAGCGCGTTTGTCCAATCTCTCCAGACTGGCAAGGAGTAGATGTGCGGCAATGAAGTCGGGCTCGAGGTAGATTGCGCGACTGAGGGAATGCATGGCTTCCCGCGGATCGCCCATCTCGCTTAGCACCGAGGCGCGCAGAAAATGGGGCAACGCTTGGAGTTTATCCTGTCGCAGTAAATGATCACAGATCTCGAGCGCGGCAGGAAGGTTTCCCTGGTCAGCGTGCGTCAGCGCCGTGGACAGCAGGGCGGCATTTAATTGCGGGCCCGGGAGGTGGTGGGCATCCGGTGGGCTGGGCGGTCTTGGCGCACGTTGAGCCGGCGACATCGTGGCGGGCTTGGTCACCCGCGGTGGCGGGGGGACTGGCGATGGGGCCGAGATGGAAAAAGCGTCTTCGTGGCCGTTGTGCCTCGGGGTCGCCACCGCGGTAGCTCCCGGCCGGTGGCTGCGTTTCACAAAAACCGTCACCCCTTCGATCTGGATGGGGACGAGGGATGGATCGTTAACCTGGCCGACTTCCGCCGTGCTCACCACCAGCCAGCCGCCCTCCCGCAGACAAGCGGCTAACTGGTGTATGACCCGGGCGAACTCCTGCGGCGAAAAATACATCAGCACGTGGCGGCAGAGAACCAGATCGTGCCCGAGTGTACCGTTTTTGATCGACGGATAGTCGTCCGTCGTGAGGTTTACCTGCGCGAACTTCACGGCGGCGCGGATCTCCGCACACACCTGATGCCGGCCGTCACCGAGCGGGTGTAAATACCTGGCCTGCAGCCAAGGCGGTGCGCCGCGGAAGGACCATGGTCCATAGATGGCGCTCTTGGCCTCTTGCAAGTACCGCGGGTTGATATCCGTTGCCAGCAGTTCGATCCGCCTCTGGGGAAAGCGGGCACGGTGGCGGTCAAACATAATGGCCAAGGAATAGGCTTCCTCGCCCGTGCAACACCCCGCGCTCCAAACGCGAAGCGCGTTGCTGGCATCGGCGGGATTCGCATGGGCGCCGCCAAAATGCCACGCGAGGGTGTTAAACACCTGCGGTTCGCGGAAAAAGTAGGTTTCGCCGATTGTCAGGGTATCGATCAGCAGGGCCCTTTGCTCCGCCGACAGCGGTCCGGCGAGGAGAGATTCGACAAAAGCTTCCAGGCCCACTCCGCCTGACGCCTTGCTCGCCCGGGTGAGCAGCCGCTGCAGGTCCACGCCTCGATCGGGAGGGTAGTGAAGGCCAAAGGCTTTCTCGATAACATCGCTGACCGCGGCCAGGCGTTGGAGTGTGAGCGTCAAGGGTGCCATACGCCCTGCAGCGCGACATCAAGTTGCCGAGTGTCTTCCAGCGACAGGAAATCGCCGAGGTCATGGACCAGAATCAGGGCGTCTCCGTGGCGCAGGACACCACGCACCAAGGGCAGTCCCGGAAGAATTGAGTCGGCGTTGGTGAGGCGCTCGGGATCGCAGGGGACCAGCCCATGGCTGTCGTCGACCACGATGGCCACCGTTAGTCCCCGCGTTCGCGCAACGATGAATTGGTCGGTCACCGCGAGTTCGCGCTCCGGCAGACCGAATCGCCGGCGAAGGTCGAAGGCGGGGATGATCCGTCCCTCGAGATTGAAGACGCCGATCGCGATCGCGGGCGCGGAGGGTAACGGCACTAGCTCCATCGCGGGCAAAACGCGCTCCACGACATCAAGCCACACGCCGCATAGGTGCGTATCCAGCGTGAAGCAAAGAATGCTCCTATCCCCCTTCAACGGGGAGCTTCCTGGTCGATAAGAAGGCTCGAGAAGGTGTTGAGGCATATTGCCGCGGGGGGCGGAAGATTCACCGTACAGGGACCACGCCTCATGGCCATAGGAGGAACTACGCTTTGCTTACCCTGGTGTGATGCAAAAGCCGCCATTGAGGCCGAGAGGTTCGACATTCGGCCGCCACCGCACGGAAGGGGCGCCGGACTTTGAAATTCGACTGCTCCCTCGAAAGTAGCGGCGGCCTACGCGGCAGCCTCCGAAACGGACTTCGGTTCCGTTTCTTCCTTCTGCCTTCTTACTTCTTCCTTGGTTTTGATGGCCGCAAAAAGGCGCAGAAGGCGCAAAAACCGATCCCCCAATCCACCGAGCCAGGGCGCGCCCGAGGCTCGCCTGAAGTTGCTTCGTAGGGGCGTGGCTCGTCCGCGCCCGAAGGGCCTTCGAAAAGACAGCGAGCCGCCTGCGCGCGGTTTGCCACGCTCGGACATTGTCCTCGTGTCATTCAGACCGGCCGAGGCGTTCGCGCCTTCGACGCGGCCCTCCGTCCTCAGGGACGCTTCGCGACCCCCGCTCAGCCCTGCCCGCCGAAACTGACGTAGTCGTCGAGATCGAGCCGTTCGAAGAAAGTGGCGATGTCCGTCCGTTCGGGCGCGAGCTGCGCAATCGATTCCTGGAACCGACCGTGGGCCAGCCCGCTACCGGGGGAACGGTTCTCCATCCAGGTGGACCATTGCACAATTTCCAGTGGCTGGCGCTTGGTCCGGGCGCTGACCCAAGCCAGCATGGCGGTGTCGGATTTACCGGACTTCACCGCGGTGAGGAACGCTTTTGGGCTGATGCCGGTGAATCCGAAGAACTGCTCGTCGAGGGTGCAGTTATAATTGAATTCCCCGGCCTTGCCGACGGCGAAGGCCCTCGCCTTGTCGAGGAGACGGGGCAGGTGCACGTATCCGCCCAGGCGGATCCGAGGGCTGCGAGGTGAATGGAGCGTGAGATCGGGAGCGGTGATGGGCATGAGAAGGAAGTATTAAGAAACCATCCGTGGTCGGATGGACGAAGTGCAGTGAGAGCGCGGCGATTCGAACCGCCGAGTTAAATGAGCAGACGTCGAGAAGCGAAGTGTCCGCGAAGGAGGTCGCTGCGGTTTTGGCCGGCTGGTTGCGAGAAGTGAGTCCGGATGGCGAACGGGATTCACTTCCAGACGAGGACTTTCAGGCCTTTGACACGTTTGAATTCGCCGACGTTGGCGGTCACGAGCGTCGCGCCGAGGCTGCGGGCTTGGGCCGCAATCAGGAGATCGAGCGGGCCGATGGGGGTGCCCGCGGTTTCGAGGGTGGCGCGGATATCGGCATAGTGGAGCGCGGCGTCGAGCGTGAAGTCCGCGAGCCGGAAGAAGCTGAGGAAAGCTTCGAGCCGCTTTGCCTGCTGGGGATGCGTGGCGAGATTTTTCTTCACTCCGGTCCAGAGTTCGGCGGCGACAATGACGGAGACTCCGGTGAGCGCAGGATCCGGCAATTTCCCGAGACCGGCCTGGTTGCGCAGCACAGGAATGCACGCGCTGGAATCGAGGAGAAACGACGGCTTCACGAGGCGCGGGATCAAAATGAGGGAATCGCGCGCTCGTGTTTTCTGGGCCGGGGCGGGGGTGTCGGAAAATCGGCGGGGTCGGGAAACTTCTCCGCGAGGTGGCGGGCGATCTCGGTGAACGACCGGAATTTCTGCGCCGGCATTGGTTTGAGCAGGACATCGTCACCCTGTTTCTCGATCCGCACCTCAGTGCCCTCGAAGCGGAAGGCCCGCGGCAGGCGGACAGCCTGACTGCCTCCGTGCTGAAAGATTTTGGCGGTCGTCATAGCTATATTTGGTATCTACCCCGGTCCCCGGGTCAAGCGGCCTGCGTCTCAGCAAGTTCTGCCAGAAGCTTCGCCCGCGGCTCGTCAAACAACTGATGATCCCTTTTTGGGCGGCTCCGGCTGGCCGAGGGCCACAGCGCGAGGACAACGTCCGAGCCGGGGAACCGGCGCGGACGAGGGCTGCGGGAATTTCGAAGCGCAAGCCGGGCGCACACGAGGTGCGCCCCTACGAAGGGTCTTACGGCAGACGTCGTGCGCGCCTGTCTGAGGGGGCGGAGTTTGGCGTTTGGAGTTTGGGGTTCAATGCCGGCGGCCCAAAATGCTCGGAGGAATGCACCGTGGCCGGTGAGGGCACCGGCCCTCCAGGGAAGGAATTTCGCGGTGGGTGATCGAACCCGGACAACGTTCAACGCCGAACGTTTAACGCGGAACGCTCAAGTTTTAGGCTCGTGCGTTCAGGGCTGCGGCAAGCGGCGGCGTCAGACGGGAGCGAGGCGGATCAGGTCGGTCGTCGCGGGGACGTCTTTGATGATCTGCGAGGGGAGCGGGCCGACGCCGAGGTAGCGAAGATTCGGAAGCTTGTCGGCGGCGGGCCAGGTGCCGCCTTCGTACGCGACATCCAGCATGCTCTTCACCATCGCGGCGACGTAACGCTGCGCTTCGACGGGCAGGTCGGCGAATTTCCGCACGCCGGAAATGTCCGCGGTCCAGCCGGGGTGCTGCGTGTAGACGGGACGGAGCGATTTCCGCACGGCTTCATTGCGGGGCACGTGGTGGTAGCGGCGCCCATCCGGGCCGGCGTAGGCCACGCAAATCTGCAGTTCGCCGCGCCACGCGCCGCTGTGGGTGAGGGCGTCGAGCTTGTTGAGCATCACGTCCTGGAAGCCACCGTAGCGGAGGACGTCGCCCTTCTCGACGGCGTCGTACCAGCCCACCATCCGCTGGCGGCCGGTGCTCGTGCCGAACTCGAGTTGCTTGAGGATGCCGGTGAGCGGATGGGCGTCGTCCATCTGCGTGAGAAACGTGTGCGTGCCGACCTTCGTGTCGTAGGCCTTGCCGACGCCGAAGGTGTGGATCCGCTGCACCGGAATCCCGGCGCTCTCGAAAAACTCGGGCGTGTAGGTGTGCGAGGCGGTGACGTTGGGCGAGAAGCCGTGGCGCTTGTCGAGCCAGTAGGCCTGGCCGAATTCGCCGATGATGGTGTGGCCCGCGGCGACTTCGCGGAGGATCAGTTCGCGGACTTCGCCGATCTGCGCAGCGAGCGCGGTGCCGGCCTGCCAGTAGGCGGCGGTGAGCGCGTCGATGTTCAACGTGAATGGCTCCGTGCCCCGGAAGCGGGTGAAGTCGAACTCCTCCTTGGTGAACACGCCGAGTTCGATCGCCTCGGCGTTGGCGCGCAGCTCGGCGGCCGTGAGCTTGTCGAAGAACTCGCTCCAGGTTTTTGCGCTGACGCGGCAGACATGCTGGATGGTGCGGCAGGCGCGGTCGGCGCGCTGGGCGAGTTTGCGGGCGAAGTAATTCGGGCCGCCGAGAAAGTCGGAAAATGTGATCTGCTGCTGGCCCACCTCATCGAGGTACGCCGGCGTGATGCCGCGGCCGGTGGAGCCGCGGGCTTCCTCGGCGAGGACGTTGACGCGGTAGTCCTCCCAGGCGAGGTCGAGCAGCCGGTGCGAGACGTCGGAGACGAGGGTGCGTTCGTCGATCCGCAGGCGGCTCAGGACAGTGTAGCCCTTCTTCTCGAGGGGGCGGGTTTCCCACCAGACCTTGCGAGGATCGGCGACGACGCCGCTGCCGATGCAGAGGTAGGCGGCGTCATGGACCACGACGCCGGCGGGGAGGAGGTTGAGTTTGATGCCGCCCGCGGTGTGCCCGGAGTTGGCGCCGCCATTGACCTTGAGGACGACGGAGACGGGGGCGCGGGTGCCGCGCAGTTCTTCGGCGACTTCGGGAATGAGCCGGCCTTTGCCCTCGTCGCCGAGGGAAATGCCCACATCAGCGATCAGTTGGCTGGAGAAGGGGAGCAGGGACATGGTTGCGTGCGGCAACCGGAATCAATCGGAGGAAAAACCCCTGTTGCCGAAGAGGGAAAACGCGACCGGCGGGGGAAGGGCAACATTATTTGCCGGCGACCGGCGGGGCGGCGGCAAATAATGGGATTCTCGATTTTGGATTTTGGATTTTCGAGTGGAGGTCGGCGGCTGGCGCCGGCCCCGCGGGGGCAGAGAAGGCAACACACCCCGGCGCTCATCGACTAGCTCAGAGCCTTTATTTTAAGCGAACGTCAGGCCGTGAGCATGTCGAACGGCTGCGCGCCACCCCGCTCGAGCCGGAACGATGCAGTGGAACGAAATCGGCGGGTGTGGGCACCCGCCCTCCAGGGTAGGCGGATCGGTCAGACTCCCGTTCGCGCTCCTCTCAAAGAGCAATTCCTGGAGGGACGGTGCCCCCACCGTCCAGGGATGCCTAACGTGCGACGGAACGTCCACGGATCGGTGTAAGGCCGGCGCTAGTCGCCGGGCCGCGGCTCTCATTCGAGAACAGGCCCGGCGGCGAGCGCCGGCCCTACATTGAGGTGCGTCGTGACGTTGCGATGTGGGCACAAAAAAAGCGCCGCGGTCGGCGGCGCTCTTGGGGAGGAGGTGAAAACCGATCACTCGGCGGGGGCGAACTCGGCGAGGAGTTCGTCCCAGCGGGCGGTGGTGAATTGCTGGGCGAGTTGGGCGCGGCGTTGCTTCAGGCGTTCGAGGCGGGCGACTTCGGCGGGCGAGGTCGTGCGGGTCGAGGCGCGCTTGATCTCCATGTCGAGGATGGCGAGCGCAGCTTTGACTTCGGCCGGGTTGGCGGGGTCGATCGAGAGGTTGCGCAGTTCGATCGAAACCGTCGGCTCGCTCAACGGGGGCGCCGTGCGCAGCGGTGCGAGATACGACGCGATGCGCTGATACTGGAGGTTAATGTCGTAGCGCAGTTCGTCGTACTTCACCTGGTCGAATTCGACTTTCGCGGCCGGTCCGCGGCCACCGTAGCCGGGGATGCCGCCACCACCACCCGCGCCGCGGCCACCACCGCCGCCCATCAGCATGCCTTGCGGCGGCTTCCAGCCGAGGAGGGTGGCCCGCTGCTTGAGCAGGTAGATGAAACCGGAGGTCGGAATCTTGTGCACGGGATCCGTGAAGGTCGCGAAGATCGCGTCCAAGCGCTGGAAGTCCGTGGTGAGAACCTTGAAGTCGGCAGTGTGATCTTCAGCGGCGGGCGCGGCTTCCTCAGCGGCCAGCGCGGGACGGGCGAGGAGGAGCGCGGCGGCGAGACAGGAGCCGAGCAGGCGGGAAATGAGAGGCATGAGCGGGAAGGGTTGAGGTCAGCGCTCAGGTCATTTCCAGGCCGCGCATCGTGCCGGTGGAGGAGGAGAACTTGTCGACCGTGATGCCCATGCGATGGAGCATCGTGAGGTGGAGATTGGTGAGCGGGTAATTGCGCTCCCGGTCGAACACGAGGTGCTGGCCGTGCTTGAAGCCGCCGCCGGCGAAGATGACCGGGAGGTTCTTCGTCACGTGCGAATTACCGTCACTCAGGTTCGAGCCGAAGAGGACCATCGTGCGGTCGAGCAGCGGCTCGCCGCCTTCGCTGACGCTCTTCAGGCCGGTGAGCATGTTGTTCAGCGCCTTGATCTGGGCCGTGTCGAGTGCGCGGAGCTGCGCGAGCTTCGACTCCGACTTACCGTGGTGAGAGAGGCCGTGGTAACCCTCGGTGATGGCGACGCCGACGGGGCTTTCGACGACCGGGGTACTGGCGGCGCTGATGAAGAGCGTGACGGCCCGCGAGGAGTCCGTCTCGAAAACAAGCCGGGTGAGGTCCATCATCTGCTTCACCTTCTCGACGAAACGCGCGGCGTTGGTCTCGTCATTTGGCGCGGCGACCTTGACGGTCGGCTTCGGGGTCTTCTCCCAGCCCTGCGAGACCTTCAGCCGGTTCTCGAGGTCGCGGACGCTGGTGAGATATTGGTCGATGCGATCACGGTCGGTGGCGTCGAGGTCGCGCTCGAGTCCCTTCACCTGCTCGGTGATGGTGTCCATGATGCTGCGGCCGACGGCGAGCTGCTGGATCTGCGCCTCGACCTCAGCCTGGTCGCCCTGAATGAAGAGCTGCTTGAAGACGGCCGACGGGCTCTGCTCGGGCGGAATCGCCACGCCGCTGCGAGTGTAGGAGAGCGGGGTGTTGCCGTTCACCGCGAGGGTGAGGGAGGGGAGGCGGGTTTCGATGCCGAGCTTTTCGGCGATCATCTGGTCGAGCGAGATGGTGTTCTTGAAGGAACCGCTGCCGGAGCCCGGCGCGCCGGTCAGCCAGCAGACCTCGGTCGAGTGACTGTTGCTCACGGACGGCAGGGAGACGCCGGTGAAGACCGTGAACTCATTCCGATGGTCGGCGAGCAGCTTGAGGTAGGGCGAGGCGACGTACTCGCGGCCGACGCCGCTCGGCGCAAACTGGTCCACGAGCAGGCCGAGGTTGGTGTTCGCGGCGAACATCCGGCGCGGCTTGGCGGCCGCGGCGGCAACCGCGGACTGCCCCTTGGCGAACGAGGGCAGCATCACGTTCAGCAGCGGGAGGGAGAGGGCAACGCCCGTACCGCGCAGGAAGTGGCGGCGGGAAAGCGGCGTGCGGGTGGAGATGAACGGACCGGATTGGGCAGGGGTCTTTTTCATGAGTGGGGGGCGGAGGCAGTTTTTGGAAAAGCGGGGAGGTTTACTTGTTCAGGAAGAGGTCACTCTGGACGATCTCCTCCACAATGTTGCGAACGCCGTATTGGCCCGGGCGGACCTTCTCGAGGATCTGCTCGATCCTGGCGCGGTCGCTGAAGCGGACTGGGGCGCCGGTGGCGAAGATCGAGAGCTGCTTCACGAGGTTGCGCGCGATTTGGGCCTCGTCCTTCAGGAGGAGCTGCTTGAAGTCGCGCACGTCTTTGAACTCCCGGCCATCGTTGAGGGCGCCGCTCGGGTCGACGGGCAGGGCGTTGTAGAAGGCGAGGGGCCAGCCGTTGTGGCCGAAACCGGTGACGGGCGTCTGGCCGGCGGCGGCGAGGGCACGGTAGCGGGTGCGATAGCCGCCGAAGACGTCGAAGCTCTCGAGCGCGAAGCCGGGCGGGTCGATCTTGCGATGGCACTGCGCGCAGCTCTCGTCGGCGCGGTGCTTGTCGAGTTGCTGGCGAATCGTGACGGCGCCGCGGATATCGGGCTCGACGGCGGGAACGGCGGCCGGCGGCAGCGGGAGATCGTAGCCGACGATGCGTTCCATGATCCATTTGCCGCGGAGGACGGGCGAGGTGGTGCTGCCGTTGGCGGTGACCTTGAGGACGATGGCGGTGGTCATGAGACCGCCGCGCACGCTCTTGGCGGGGAGCGTCACCTTGCGCATGTCGACGCCGTGGACGCCGTAGATCTTGTAGTGCTCGGCGAGGCGGTCGTTGAGGAAGGTGAAATCGGAATCGACGACCGTGCGGGCGGGCAGGTTGTGGCGCACCTGTTCGGCGAAGAAGAGGCGGGGCTCCTCGAGCGCCGCCTCCTTCAGGGCGTCATCGATGAAGTAATCGTTGTAGAGCGAAAGGTCCGGGGAGGTTTCGTCGACGCGGCGGATATCAAGCCAGTAGTCGAGGAACGCGTTGACGAAGCGCTGGGACTTCGGGTCGGAAAGCAGGCGCTGCGTCTCGGACTTCAGCACGGCCGGCTGATGGAGTTCGCCCTTGGCGGCGCGCTCGCGGAGGGCGGCATCGGGCGGGGAATTCCAAAGAAAGAACGCGAGGCGATCGGCGAGCGCGAAGTCGTCGAGGCGGCCCGGCTTCTCGTCGAGATAGATGAAGCCCGGGGAGGCGAGGACGGCCTGGTAGCAGGCGAGCATCGAGCCGGCGAAGCCGAGGCCCTCGGCGTTCCACTTCTTGAAGAGGCCGACGAAGAGGGCGACGTCCTTGTCCTTCACCGGACGACGATACGCCTTGGCCAGGAAATTCCGGAGGAGCCGCTCGGCGTCCTGATCGGGAGCCTTCGATTCAACGTCGACGCGCACGCGGTTGGAGGGAGCGCCGCTGCTGCCTTCCTGACCGCCGGCGGCGACACGGCCGCCGCGGCCGGCGGGCGGATTGTAGACCTCGAGGAGCACGCCGCCCTTGGACGCCGAAGAGCGCTGCAGTGGGAGGTCACCGAAGAGCAGCTTGTAGCCGGCATCGGTGGCGTCGTCATAGATGGGTCCTTCGACATCCATCCAGTTGAAAGCCACGCCGGGCATGCCGTCGCGCTGGGCAAACTGATTCGTGTAGGCGTCGATGGCGGTGAAGCCCGGGCGCGAGCGGAAGAAACGCACGGCATCGGTCGCGATGTTACCGCCCTGCGGCAGCCAGACATTCTTCAACTCGAAGATCTGCACGTCGGGGTTGACGTCGAAACGCCCGACCTCGCCGTAGAAGCCTTCGCCGCGTCCGCCGGTCTTGGTGTAGACCTTGATCGGCTCGGAGCGACGACCACGGCTGACATCGGCGTGATTCGGCCGGTACCACTCGGGGGCAACGTAGGTTTCGGCGATCGCCTTTTCGTCGGAGAGCGCGCCGGCGGGGACGGCGCCCTTGACGCGGGAGCCGTTGGGGCCGACCCAGATCGATTGGGCCTTGAAACGCAGGTTGTAGCGGCCGGTGACCGGGGCGAAGTAGGCCCACGGGTAGTTGTTGCCGATCTGGAAATGACTCGCGGTCCAGGCCATGGCTTCCTGTTCACGGCGTTCCGGGTCGGCGTCACCGACGGTCAGCGGGCCGGTGCGGGTGACGGCAGGGAGATCAGGTCCGGAATTGAGGACGGGGAAACGACCGCGATCGGGCGTGCCGTCCTGACTGCTGAAGCTCACCGCGTCGCGCGCCCAATAGCGCGTCGTCTTGGTCGGCGGGCGGACCAGCTTCGTCGTCATGATCTGACGCATGGCGTTGTTCGCCGCGTCGACGTACTTCTGCATGTGGACGAACGACACCTCGAGGGCCTTGCTGACCTTGTTGTAGTGGGCGGACTCACCGTCCTCGGGGAGCGTGCCCTGGACCTGCAGCCACGGGGCGGTGAACAAATCGCGGAGCGCGTTTTCGTACTCGGTGCGATTGAGGCGGCGGCGGGCGGCGCGGCCGGAGGTGGCGAGGATCTCGGTCTCGGAGGCGACCAGCGAGGTGGAGAGATTCTTGACGAAGGAGGAGACATCGGCGGGCGCGGGCTGCTTCTTCTCTTTCGGGGGCATCTCGCCGTTGCGGACGCGGTCGTGCATCTTCACCCAGATGGCGAAGTTGTTCAGGTCGGACGGCGTGTAGTCGATCGTGGTGAGGTCGAGGCCGCCTTCCTTGTCGACGTCGTTGTGACAGGAGGAGCAGTGGCGATCGGTGAAGTCACGGACCTCGGCCTCGCCGGTGAGCGTCGCGGCGCGGAGGGAAGCCGTGGAGAGCACGGCCAGCGTAACGAGGGAACCGAACGTCGCAACGAGGAGACGCGTGCAGGAGCGGGGGGACGGCGAGGAGTTCATACGTCGGAGCAAAGGGCGGTTGCCGGGATTGGGCAGGGAGCAGAAGGAACGCGCCGGGCGGAAGGGACGACCGGTGGGGAGCGGGTTGAGGGGAAACGTTAGTCCGGCTGGTGGCAATCCATGATCAGACAATCCACCGCAAAGTTTGGGGGATTTCGTCGTACAGACGTGCGGGCTGGGAAGGGGGTGCGGAGTGTTTTGGGGAGGGAGGCCGGGCGCAGCGAGCCAACGCTCAACGCCCAACGTTGAACGCGGAACGCTGAAGTCACCGAGCCG
>CANJCM010000012.1 GCA_947472765.1 Opitutia bacterium | reverse complement strand
GACCGCGAGTCCGGCGAAATTTCCCGACACGATCCGCGAAGCCATCGGCATTGAGCCGACGGATCCGAGTTTGGAAGCGCTGAAGTCGAAGCCGATCGTGAAGCACCGGCTCAAGGCCGAGCCGGCCGCGATTCGCGACTTCATCGAGCGTCACGCGGTAGCGAAGTAGGACGGCGATGGCGTTTCGACGCGGAGCAATTTGTAGGGCCGGCGCTCGTCGCCGGGCCTCTTCCGAATGAGATGGAGGCGTGCCGACGAGCGGCAGCCCTACGATGAGCCGCCAATTCCCGACCCAAAATCAGGATGGACAAGCCCCCGCCCGGCACCTTTTCTCCGCTCCTCGTCATGATTCTCACGCCCGCCATTATTAGCGCGATTAGCAGCATTATTGGCTGCGCGCCCGGGCGCGGAGAAACGACGTGAGCTTCGCTCAAACCTCGCTTCTCTGAACCCCGGGCCTTCCAGCCCGGGGTTTCGTTTTTTCCACCCATGAACAACACGGTCAAAATCTACGACACCACCCTCCGCGACGGTACGCAGGGGGAGGGGATTAGCTTCTCGGTCACGGACAAGCTCCTGATTGCCGAGAAGCTGGATCATTTCGGCGTGGATTACATCGAGGGCGGCTTTCCGGGCTCGAATCCCCGCGACATCACCTTCTTCCAGGAAGCGAAGAACCTGCGTCTGAAGCATGCGCGTTTGGCCGCGTTCGGCTCCACGCGGCGGGCCGGCACCAAGCCGTCCGAGGACCCGCAACTCCGCACGCTGCTCGACAGCGCGATGCCGGTCGTGACGATTGTCGGCAAGACTTGGACCCTGCACGTCACGGAGATCCTCCGGACCACCCTGGAGGAGAACCTCGCGATGATCGAGGACTCGACCCGTTACCTCGTCTCCCAGGGACGCGAGGTCATCTACGACGCGGAACACTTCTTCGACGGCTTCAAGGCCGATCCCGAATACTCGCTGCGCACGCTGGCGGCGGCGCTCAAAGGTGGCGCCTCGAATCTCACGTTGTGCGACACCAACGGCGGCACACTCGTGGACGAATTCAAGATGATCGTCGGTCGCGCCGTGCAGGAGTTCGGCGGCGACAAGGTGGGCGTGCATTGTCACAACGACAGCGGCGTCGGCGTTGCGGTCTCGCTCGCGGGCATCACTGCCGGGGCGACGCTCGTGCAGGGCACGATGAACGGTTACGGCGAGCGCGTCGGGAACGCGAACATGACGACGATTCTGCCGAATCTTCTGCTGAAGATGGGCCGGAGCGCGCACTGCGCGCCGAATCTCGCCCAACTGCGCGACCTCTCGCTGTTCTTCGACGAGCTCGCAAACCTGCGGCCTGATCCGAAGGCGCCGTTCGTCGGGCAGTCGGCGTTCGCGCACAAGGGCGGGCTCCATGCGAATGCGGCCAACAAGGTCGCCCGCAGTTACGAGCACATCGACCCGGCGCAGGTCGGCAACCGCACCCGCGTCCTGATCTCCGACATGGCGGGCCGCACCAGTCTGACGCTCAAGGCCAAGGAACTCGGCCTTGAGATCGACGAGAAGCGCCCCGAGATGAAGGATCTGATCGAGGAACTGAAGGAGCGTGAATTCCGCGGCTACGAATACGAGGCGGCGGACGCATCGTTCAAGCTGCTCGTCGCGAAGGCGCTCGGTCAGCGGAAGACGTTCTTCGAAATCGAGAATTACCGCGTCATCATCGAGCGACACGGCCCGGATCTCTGGGCCGAGGCCACGGTGAAGCTGAAGGTGAACGGCGAGTCCCGGCACACCGTTGCCGAGGACACCGGCCCGGTCGGCGCGCTCGACAAGGCCCTCCGGCTCGCGCTCGAGTCCACGTATCCGCAGCTCACGGACATGAAGCTTCGCGACTACAAGGTCCGCATCCTCGAGGGCAATCACGGCGCCGGTTCCCGGACGCGGGTGCTGATCGAGAGCGGCGACGGCGGCGGCATCTGGGGCACGGTCGGGGTCAGCGACAATATCATCGACGCGAGCTGGGAAGCGTTGCGCGAAGCGGTGGAGTTCAAGCTCTCGCAGAGCTGAGTTTCGACGTATTGTCACCAGCGTTTTCCGTCTCCAAATTATCATTCTGAGCGAAGCGAAGAATCCATGGGCGCGCACGAGGCTCGCCCCTCCAAAGCGGAGATCGTCGTAGGGGCGGGGCTCGTCCACGCCCGGATGGCTTCGGGATCTCCTGACGGCGCTACCGTTGCCGAACCGGACACAACGCCAGCCGGAATCCGATCGTGTAATCGATCCGTCCTTCCGAACCGCCGGCGCGGGCCGCAGAGCGCGCGAGCCGGACATCCGTCCGCCAGCTTCCGCCCCGCGCCATGCGATAGTGGCCGCGGCGCGGACCCACGGGATCGGTGACGGTGCCACCCGGATAGGGACCGTACCAGTCGCAGCACCACTCGAGGACGTTGCCCGCCATGTCATGGAAGCCCCAGGGATTTGGCTTTCGCTGCGCGACGACGTGAGTGGTGCCTTCGCTGTTGCCGACGTTCCACGACATCGCGGTCGGTTCGCCGGGATAGGTGCCGGTGGTTCCGGCCCGGTAGGCGAATTCCCACTGCGCCTCGGTCGGCAGCGTGTAGGCGTAGCCCGTGGGCAGGCGGCTCGCAGCGGTCTCACGCGCGTTGAGCTGCTTGCAGAAAGCCATCGCATCGAGCCAGGAGACGCACTCGACGGGTGCGTCGGGGCCGACGTTGGGAAACTTGCTGGGATTCTTTCCGGTGATCGCCTGGTACTGGGCTTGTGTTACCTCGGTCCGTCCAAGCCAGAAGCCCTGCGACAATGTGACCTCCATCTGCGGGCCCTCGGCGACGTTTCGCTCGGGCTCGTCGGTGGCGCTACCCATCGTGAACGTGCCCGCGGGGACCCAGAGCAACTCCAAGTTTAGATCAGCAATCAGGCGCGTCCCGGGCTTGGCTGAATCTGCCGGCGCGCCGGGGGACGAGAGCACCAGCCCCGCGACGCACCCGATTCCGAACAGCCATCGCGGCAGACGCGGACTCATGGTCGAAATCCTGACGTCAGCTTCGGCGCGTGGCCATCGCCAAAACGAGGGCGGTGAGAAACGATTTGTCGCCGGGCAGCGTGCCGAGCGCGGTGAGGGCGGCATCGGTGTGCTCCTGCGCGATGCGCCGCGCGGCGTCCACGCCGTGAAGCTTTACGTAGGTCGTCTTGTCCGCCTTGGCGTCCTTGCCCGCCGTCTTGCCCAACGTGGCGCTATCAGCCGTCGCGTCGAGGACGTCGTCCATGATTTGGAACGCCAGCCCGAGGTGCCGGCCCACCTGCCGCAGCGCGGCGGGCGCCGTGACCGGCGTCTGACCGGCCACGCCCACGAGTCCGCCCAACACCAGCGCCGCCTCCAACATCGCGGCCGTTTTGTTGAGATGGATAAATTCGAGTTCGGCCGGGGTGGCGTCCGCCTTTTTCTCCGCCAGCAAATCTTCCATCTGGCCGCCGATGAGTCGTTGGCTGCCCGCTGCGTCCGCGAGTTCGCACACGAGTGCATGCGCGAGCGTCGGCTGGGTGGCGTACGCGGTCGCGAGCAGCGCAAACGCATGGGTCAGCAAGGCATCGCCGGCGAGCAGGGCGGTCGCCTCGTCGTAGGCCTTGTGGACCGTGGGACGACCGCGCCGGAGATCGTCGTTGTCCATGCATGGCAGGTCATCGTGGATCAGCGAATAGGTGTGGACGCACTCGATCGCGACGGCGGCGGGGAGCGCCTCGTCACCGGTCAGACCGCACAGCTCCGCGGTGGCGAGGACCAGCACCGGCCGCACGCGCTTGCCGCCGGCTTCGAGACTGTAACGCATGGCCCCGTGCAGGCGGGCAGGGCGGGTGGCCGCCGCCGGGAGGTGGAGGTCGAGTCCGCGTTCAACGCGAGTGACGTGGCGCTTGAGTTCGAGGGCAAAATCCATCGCAGGACAGACTGGGTAATCGGAGGAGAGAGGTAAGAGCGAAAAAGAAGAGCGCCCGACGGAGGATTGTCTTTGTCATCTGTTAGATGACAACCAGAGAGAACTCCGACGGTGAACGTCGGGTTTGTCATCTGTTAGATGACAAACTGGCAGCGGCGGCAGAGGGGGGGCGTTGGATGTCATCTAACAGATGACAACGGAAGCGAGGCAGTAGGCCCCGGCGGTGGACGGGGGCGGCGCCGGAGGCACGAGGAGGCAACGGGAAGGGAGCGCGTGACTCCGGCGTTGCCCGCGGGCAGGGAGCGAGGTGAGGCTGCGGCTGATTTTTCACGGTTCGAAATTACTGCCATGCACCAATCGTACATCACCACCGTTCGCGGCGATATTCCCGCTGACCAGCTCGGCGCGACACTGGCGCACGAGCATCTCTACTGTGACATCTCGCCGTTCTCGGGCCGGCCCGACAATCGGATCATGGACGTGCCGTTAATCGCGGCTGAGATGGCGCACTTTCTCCGGGCGGGGGGACGTTCGATTATCGAGGTGACGCCGGACGGCATCGGTCGGAACGCGCCGCGGCTGCGTGAAATCAGCGAACGCTCCGGTGTCCACATCGTCAGTGGCATCGCCTTCTACACCGAGGATACGTACCCGGAATGGATGCGGACCGCCTCGGTCGATCAACTGGCCGATTACTTTGTGCAACAGATCGAGGTGGGCGAGGAGGGCGTCCGCGCCGGGCTCATTGGCGAAATCGCGAGTCACAACGAACCCAAGGCCAACGCCGCCGGCTATCGGTTGCACGAGCCGGAGACGCGGGTCTTTCTCGCCGCGGCCAAGGCGCAGCGGAAGACGGGTGTCGCAATTTCAACGCATGCCTCGCTGGGTCGCGCGGGTCATGCCCAGCTCGACGTGTTGGAAAAAGCCGGGGCCGATCTGACGCGGGTGGTGATCGGTCATTGCGATGCCCACTGGCACGAGGACGAGCAGCTCGATCTGGATTACTATCTCCCCATTCTGGGGCGGGGCGCGATCTGCGAATTCGACATGGTGGGCTGGACCATGCTGGCGCCGGACGAAATCCGCGCCGATCGGATCGCGACGCTCTGCCGTCTCGGTCACGCCCACCGGATCATGCTGGCAACGGACACCTGCCGGCTTTCACAACTGCATCAGAACGGCGGTCGTGGGTACGACTTCATTTGGAATTTCTTCCTGCCCCTGCTGCGCCAGCGCGGCGTGACCGACGCGGAGATCCACACAATGCTGGTGGATGTGCCCCGCACGGTGCTGGCGCGCAACCTTTGAGGCCCGCCCGCCCGATCGGCACAGCGTAACAGACCCGCGAGCGAAGGGGACCCGACCACATTGAACAGGAAGGCCGGGAAGAGCGGGGGGGGGGCGGCGTCAAATTCGCACCTTCCCGATCTCCCCGGCCTTCCTGTTCAACTCCGACGGCGATGAGCAACCCGCGATCAGGGAGGTGCCCGCAGCAAACCGGTCCTGGGTCGCTTAGAGCGGGTAGTGCAAAGTGAGCCCCAGCAGCGTCACCAGGAGAATCACCACGGGCGTCAGGACGAGGAAGACCACAAAGGTGTAGCCCATGATGTCGCGGGCGCGGAGCTTGAAGAGACTCAGGATGGGCAGCATCCAGAAAGGTTGGACGAGGTTGGCCAGGGCCTCGCCGAGGTCGTAGGAGGCGACCACCCAGCCGAGATGGACCTTCAACGTGTGCGCGGCCTGCAGGACGTACGGCGCCTCGATCACCCACTTGGAACCACCCGAAGGAACGAAAAGGCCGAGCACTGCCGAATAGATGGCGACGAGCGGGGCGAACGTGGTCGGGGTCGAGATCCGGACGAAGGCGCCGGCGAGTTGTTGATTGAGGCTGGTTGCGGTGATGATGGCGGCGAGGCCGGCGTAAAACGGAAACTGCAGGATCACTCCCCAGACGGCGGGCGTCGCTTCCATCACCGCCCGCATCAGGCGCGCCGGAGTGCGGTGCAGCAGGAAGCCGAGCAGCAGGAAGGCGAAGATGAGATTGTTGAGGTTGATCGCGTTCAGTGGCTGGGGCGCGGCCATGAAGTAGCGGACGAGATACGTGCCACCGAGCAGCACCACGAACCAGCTCAACCACGGCTGATGTTCGAGCCAGGTGCCGGGCGTGCTACCGCGGTCCGCGGTCCCGGCCGGCGGTTCCGGCGGCTCCGTCAGGTCGATGCCGAGATCCCGGGCGGTCCGCCCCTGACCGCGGGCCGGGGTGGCGAAATACATCACGGTCAGGACCACGACGCTTTCGACGGCGACGGAGACAAAACTCTGCCAGAGAAAAATCGTATGCCGGAACGAAATCAGCCCGCCGGGGATGAGTCCGCCTTGCGCCACGATGTCGCGGACGGCTGGCTGCAATGCGCCGGGAGTCGACATGAGCAGCGCGGCGGAGCTGCTCAGTCCCTGGGCCCAGATGCTGCCCTGGCCGAGGAAACTCGCGGCCGCGAGAGCGCGATAGTCAACGTCGGGCACGCGCCGCGCCACTTCGCGGGCGAGCATGGCGCTGAAGATCAGACTGAAACCCCAGTTGATCCAGGCACTGGCGAGCGAGAAGAATGTCACCAGCACGACCGCGCCGCGCGGTGTGGCCGCCCAGCCGGCCATCATCCGGATCAGTCGCTTCAGCGGCCCCGACGAGGCGAGGACGTAGCCCGTGATAATCACCAGTGCCATCTGCATGGTGAACGGAATCAGCTCCCAGAAGCCGCGGCCCCACGCATCCACGACCTGCGTCAGCGTCGACGTCGTGAGCGTCACCCCCGCCGTGAAGACGATCACGGTCGCAAGCAATGCGAAGATGAATGCATCGGGAACCCAGCGCTCCGTCCAGGCGGTAAACGCGAGCGCCAGACGGGCGACGAAGGACGAGCGTTCGTTCACGGATTCAGACGGCCGGGGTGGCGGCGGAGGGGCGGGAAGCAGATGCCGCGGGACAGCACCGCGGAGCGGCGGACGTCAGGCCGGGCTCACCGCAGGAACGAGGAGAAGAATTCGCGGCCCAGTGAATAGCCGACCACGACGATAATGGTGACCGAGGCGACCCACAGCAGGATGGTCGAGAGCAGGTTGGGGGCGACACTCCCGGGCAGCCGTTTATGCCGGAGGTAGAGGGCGCCGAGCGACAAGATCGGAAGCATCGCCGCCTGGGCGACGCCGCCGGCCTTCACCATGTTGACGGGCGACTGGAAGACGAAGAAGAAGACGACGGGCACGATCAGCGCCATCCAGATGAAGCGATTCCGCCAGATCACGCGCTGGGCGTAGTCGTCGCGCTTGAAGGCCCCGAGCAGCCCGGCCATGTCGGCGAACGCCCGGCTGTTCCCCGCGGTGGCGGCGAAGATGGTGCCGTAGAGCGTGGCAATCGCGCCGACGTAGAACAGCCACAGCGCCCACTGGCCGAGCGTCTGCGTGTACATGTTCGAGAGCACCGGAATCATGTCCATGCCCTTGGGGACGAGTCCGGCTTTGTGCAGCACTCCGGCGCCGAGCATGTAGAAAGCGGCGGTGGCCACACAGTAGATGACCATCGACGCGATGATATCGACGTTCATCACCCGAATCCAGCCGCGGGCGCGGGCCTGCCAGGCGGCGGAGTTGTCGGACTTGCCAGCGTAGCGGGCATAGCCCTTTTCGACGCACCAATACGGATACATGAACAACTCGGAGGCGCCGACGCCGGTGATGCCGAAGACCGCGATGGCCGTGACGAGTCCATCCTTGGGCAGGTCGAACGCGAAGCCGGCCTGAAGATCGGCCCACGAGAAGCTGCCCGGCTGCCGCATCATGATCAGGGCGCACAGGAAGGTGAGCATGGTGAAGAGGCAGACCTTGATCGTCGCGAGTTTCTCGATTCGCCCGTACGCGCCGCCCAGGAGGATGGCGAGGGTGGCCCCGAGAAGGATAATGACCCACCCGTTGATGGGGATAATCGGGACCAACTGGTTCAACACCCACGCGACCCCGGCGAACATGGCGCCAATCTGGAAGAACGTCAGGAACGTCATGATGGCCCAGGCCCAGACGACCCAGTTCACCCCGCCGAGCCGCGGGCCGGGCACGGCATTGAGGCCCTCGCCACCGGTCTGGCCGGTGGCGATGACGTAGCGGCCGAGCTCGGACTGGACGGCCGGCTTGATGATGCAGCTCAGGACGATGATCCAGAGGGCCACGTAGCCGACCTCGGCTCCCAGCGTGGTCGTGGCGATCAGTTCGCCGGAGCCGACGATGGACGCGGACAGGATCAGGCCGGGCCCGATCTGGCGCAGGATGCCGCGCAGCCGGTGGGGCGGTTCGGTGACTTCGTCAGCCTGAAACTCGTACGGATTGCGGATCGGGGTGGCAGCTGGGGTAACAGACACAACCCCATTGTGGCGGAGCCGCGAAGTCGCGGGCAATCGCATTTTCCTTTGTTCACTAACGATCCGCGCGGACCAGCCGCGGGTTATTCTCGCGCGGAGGGGAGATTCGGGAATCGTCCGCACCTTGCGTAATTCAAGGGAGGGCCGGTGTCTCCAGCGGCCACGGGGAAGAAAGTTAATCTCACCTGGCGGGAGGATTCCGAAGTTGATTGGCTCGGCGTAGCCCTGTCCGTGAGGACAGGGATTTCTCGATCGCTCTGCATGAAGTCGTTCCGCTGCTTACGCAGCGGGCTAAGAAGCCAACTTCGGAATCCAAGTCGCGGGTGAGGGCACCCGCCGTCCATTTTCCGAGATGTCGGAGCCGCCCTTACTTCACTGCCGCAGGTGCAGCCGCCGGCGTGATCGCCTCACTGAGGGCGTCGCGAAGGGCGTGCAACCGTTCCGGGCTCGCGATGGCTTCCTTATCGGCGCCCTCGATGTAGAAGGTGTCGATCGCCACGCCGCGTTCGGTGCCGATGCGGGCAAAGGTGATGTCGAAGCCGTGATCGCTAATCGTCTTGGCCAGCCGGTAGAGCAGGCCGATCTGATCCCGCGCCTGGATTTCCACGATGGTCCGTTGCATGGACAACTCGTGGTAGACGTCGACCGTCGGAGGGAAGGAGCTCTGCAGGGTCTCACCGGTCGAGGTCGAGAGATAGCGGGTGGCAGCGAACTTCTTCGCCTGCGCCATGATGTCGGGCAGGAGATCGCGGTTGGCCACCAGCGCCTCCTCGATGGTCTTGGCAAATTTTTCCTGCGCGCTCGCGCTTTGCACCGGCCCGCGGCCGGGTTCCACGACGTAGAACGTGTCGATGGCGATATGGTCGGTCCGGGAGATGACCTTCGAACCGAGAATGCTCAGACCCGCCACGCTGAAGGCGCCCGCCAGCTTGTAGAAAAGCCCCGCGCGATCCCAGGTAACCACGTTCACCACCGTGAGCGAGCGGTTGAGGTCATCCTTCCACTCGATGATCGGCCGCAGCGATCCCACGGAGTCGGCCGCGGTGATCGACTTCAGGAGCGCATTAACCATCTGGATGTGCAGCGCGATCTCGTCGGCATCGGTATGGATGAAATACCGGTCCGGCAGCAGCCCGAAGTGGGCGTTGATCTCGTCGGCACTGATGCCGGGGATCGTTTTCGCGATGAGGTCCTGTTGGGTCATTTTTTTCTTTTCCTGCCGGCCCGCGTCAATTGCCGCGCCGTGTTTCAACCGCTCGAAGGTGGAGCGATATAACGTGGTGTGCAAAGTGTCCTTGTAACTATTCCAGAGATCCGCCGCGGTCGCCCGCGCATCGCAGAACGTGTGGACGTAGAGGTGCCGCAGGTGGTCGGCGTTGCCCACCAGTTCGGCAAAGGCAGCTGCCGTGTTGGGATCATCTACATCCCGCTTCTGCCAGAATCGTGCCATCGCGAGATGATTTTTAATTACGAACAGCACCAGCTCGCGGCCCTCGGGTGAAACGCCCAGCCGTTCGAGAATCGGCGCGGCGAGCCGGACCCCACTCTCGGCGTGACCCCGGATGCCCTCGGCCTTGCCGATATCGTGCAGGAGCAGGGTGAGGTAAAGCAGGGACGCGTCCGCTGTCTCATGCAGCGCCGCGCGGTACTTCAAGGTGATCGGCTCGGCCTCGGTGTAGATGCGATCGAGTTCGCGGACGGCGCCGAGCGTGTGCACGTCGGCGGTGTAGCGATGATAGTACTCGTGCTGGACCAGGCAGGTGAGGGCGTCGAATTCCGGGATGAATTTCCCCAGCACGCCCAGTTCGTGCATCCTGGTCAGCATCGGATACACCAGACCCGCCTCGGACATGATGGCGCGGAAACAGACGCTCGCATCCGGGGAATGCGCGACTTCCTGGGTCAGCAGCGGCAGGGAAGTGCGAACGAGTTCGCTGAGGTGAAAATCCAGCGTGGCGTCGAGCGTCTGCAGGTGGCGGAAAACGCGAATCAGCCGAACCGGGTCTTCCTTGAACACGTCGGGCTTCTCGGCCGTGAGCTCGCGACCGCGCAGCAGGAACCCGTCGAGCCGCTTCGTCTTTTGAAAACGCGTGGCGAGCAGGGTCTCGCGGAATGACCGGGCGACTCCGCTGCTGCTTCGGCCGATACTCAACGCGAGACGTTCCTCGACCAGCTTGGACACCCGGAAGATGTTCTGGGCGGCCCGATAGTAGTCCTGCATGAAATGCTCCACCCGGGGCAGCATCTCGGCCTCGGTGTAACCCAGGCTCTCGGCAATCTTCGGCTGCAGATCGAGGCTTAGCACATCCGTCGCCCGGCTGCTGGAAAAGTGCAGCTCATTGCGAACCCGCAGGAGGAAGTCATAGCCGCGCCGGAAGGCCTCGAGATCGTCGCCCCGGACGTAATTTTGTCCCGCGAGTTCGTCGATCGTCGTGATGTCGAGTTTGACCCGGGCCATCCACACCGCGTTCTGGTAGTCGCGCAGACCGCCGACCCCGTTCTTGATGTCGGGCTCCTGGTTGAAAACGGTGTTCGCGTATTTCGCGCGGCGATTGGTCTGATCCTCGAGGCGCGCGGCAATGTAGCCCTTGGGATCCTCGCTGATGTAATAGCTCCGGTAGGCCTGCGCGAAAATGTTGTAGAGCCGCTCCGAACCCGCGATCCGGCGGGCCTCGAGCAACGCGGTCTTGCTCTGGATTTCGCGCCTCGCCTCGTCGAAGGCCTCGTCGATCGTGCGCGTCGAATGACCGACCTTCAGCCCGCAATCCCAGAGAATGTAGAGGATCTCGTTGGTGAGATGCTGCTGCAGCGGCTTGGCCTCCGCCGGCTTGGTCTTCGTCGGAAAGAGGAACATCACGTCGACGTCGCTCAGCGGCGACAGTTCGGAGCGTCCGTAGCCGCCCAGCGCCACCAAGGCGACCGGCGGCGGCGGCACCGGAATCGTCCGGCTGTAGCTCTCGATCGCGTAATTGAAAAGGTGCGAGAGCAACTCGTCGATCGTCGCCGCCCGCTCATGGGCCACATTCAGCCCCGACTCGCCGGCGGCATGGCGGGCCCGCAGCGCGGTGGTCTCGGTCCGGAGGAACTCCTTGCACGCGGCCAGCCGGTCCGGGATCGGAACTTCGCCCGTAAACAGGAGGCTCTTGGTCGCGTGCTGGTGGATTTCGACGGACATCGTTCGTGACAACCCCGCAGCATCCAACAACCGGGGTAGGGGACTCAATGATAACTTTGTCACCGGGCGAATCGCCGCGCCGGTGGAGGCGGCAGGGAACTTCATCGCGGCGCCAGCCGCATCAGGGCCGCGGCTTCCGTGGTCCGGGAACTAACTCTTGCCACCCGGCGCGCCGGTTCGTTCCTTCGCTGGTTCAATCTCGCAATGGCCGAAATCAGCAAAGGGTACGAATCCCGTGACGTCGAAAAGAAGTGGTATGCCGCCTGGCAGGCCGCGCATGCCTTCGCGGGCAAGGTAACCCCGGGCAAGGAGCCTTACTCCATCGTCATTCCGCCACCGAATGTCACCGGCGTGCTGACCATTGGCCACGTCCTGAACAACACGCTGCAGGACATGCTGATTCGCCGGGCGCGGCTCGAAGGGAAGTCCGCGCTCTGGATCCCGGGCACCGATCACGCCGGCATCGCCACGCAGACCGTCGTCGAGCGCGAGCTGCGGAAGGAAAAGATCCGCCGGCGCGATCTCGGCCGGGAAAAATTCCTCGAGAAGGTCTGGGCCTGGCGGCACGAGAAGGGCGGCATCATTCTCGAACAGCTGCGCCGGCTGGGTGCGTCCTGTGACTGGGACCGCACGCAGTTCACGATGGATCCGCACTACTCGAAGGCCGTGCTTTCGGTCTTCGTCGATCTTTTCGCCAAGGGAAACATTTACCGCGGCAAGCGGATGGTGAACTGGTGCCCCGTCTCGCTCACCGCGCTGAGCGACGAGGAAGTGATCATGAAGCCGGTGACCGGCTCGATGTATCACATCCGCTACGAGCTCGTGAACTTCCCGGGCCGGTACGTGGAAGTGAAAACCACGCGGCCCGAGACGATTCCCGGTGACGTCGCGATTGCGGTTCATCCGCAGGACTCACGCTACGCCGAGCTGCTCGGCCAGAAGGTGCGTCGCCCGCTCGGACCCACCGCGGAAATTCCGCTGATCGCCGATACCGCGGTCGATCGCGAGTTCGGTACCGGCGCGCTGAAGATCACGCCGGCCCACGACAAGGCCGACTTCGAGGTCGGCCAGCGTCACCACCTGCCGATCATCGACGTGCTCAGCGCCGACGGCACGCTCAACGAACTCGCCGGACCCGAGCTCGCGGGCCTGGATCGTTTCGCCGGTCGCAAGAAAGCGGCGGAGTTGCTCAAGGCCTCGGGCGCACTCGTCGCCGAGGAAGTTTACGCCAACAACGTCGGCTACTCCGAGCGCGCCGATGTCCCGATCGAGCCGCGGCTCACGTGGCAATGGTGGTTGCGCTATCCGCGCGTCGAGGAGGCCAAGGCGGCGGTCCGCGCCGGTCACATCCAGTTTCACCCCGAGCGCTGGAGTAAGGTTTACCTCCATTGGCTCGAGAACATCCAGGATTGGTGCATCAGCCGGCAGTTGTGGTGGGGACATCGTATTCCGGTCTGGTACCGTCAGGGTCTCGACAAGGAGAAGCTCACTGAGGCCGACCTGCGCGATCCGACGAAGGTGCACGTTTCGCTCGACGGTCCGGCGGATCCGGAGAACTGGGTCCAGGAAGACGACGTGCTCGATACGTGGGCGTCGTCATGGCTCTGGCCGTTCGCGACGATGGGCTGGCCCGACGAGGCGGCGATGAAGCAGGCGGGGCTGGATTGCTTTTATCCGACGACGACGCTCGTGACGGGCCCGGACATCATTTTCTTCTGGGTCGCCCGGATGATCATGGCCGGCCTCGAGTACATGCGGCCGGGCGAGTCGCTCGACCGGCGGATTCCGTTCAAGCACGTCTACTTCACGGGCATCATCCGCGATGCCCAGGGCCGCAAGATGTCGAAGTCGCTCGGCAACTCGCCCGATCCGCTCGACCTGATTGCCAAGTACGGCGCTGACGGTCTCCGCTTCGGCATCGTGTCGCTTGCGCCGCAGGGCCAGGACATCCGTTTTCAGGAAGACCGGATCGAGAGCGGCAAGAACTTCTGTAACAAGCTCTGGAACGCCTGCCGCTTCCGGCAGATGAGTGGTCCGGCCGGCGATAATTCCAAGCTGACCACGATCGTCGCCCGGCTCGATCCCGCGCGTTTCGATGCGGACGATCACGCCATTCTTGATCGCCTGCTCGCCACGTCGCGCGAGGTGAACCGCTGTTTCTACGAATTCGAGTTCAGCGCGGCGGCGCAGGCGCTGTATGGTTTTTTCTGGAATGACTTCTGCGACTGGTACGTGGAGGTCTCGAAGGCCAAGCTCCAGGAGCCGGATACGAAGGCGAACTGCCTGGCGATTCAGGATCTGGTCCTCCGGCAGACGTTGCTGCTGCTCCATCCGATTATTCCCTTCATCACCGAGGAGCTGTGGAGCCTGCTCGGTTATGGTGCGCCGGGAACGTTCATCGAGGAAACGCGGATCGAGAACGCCTCGCACCTTGCGTCCACCTCGCTGGCCCACGGGCTGGTGCTCGACCCGGCGGCGATCGCCTCGGTGGAACGCTTGAAGAATTTCGCTCTGCAGGCCCGCGTGCTCAAGGCCGAGCACAACGTGGCCAGCCGACGCGATACGAGTTTCTTTGTCACGACGACGGACGCGGACTGGGCGGTGCTGTCCGCGAATCTTTCGAAGCTTCTCCGGATGGCCGGCGCCGCGACCGTCGTGCGACGCGAACAGGTCGACGGCGCGCCCGCGGCGGTGACGCAGCTCGGCACGCTGTATCTTGATCTTGCGAGCACGGTGGACGTCGGCGCTGAAAAAGTCCGACTGCAGAAGGAAGTCGATGCTCTCGCCAGGCACATCGCTGGCACCGAGGCGCGACTGTCGAACAAGGCCTTCACCGACAAAGCCCCGCCGGCCGTGATTGAAGGCGCGCGCAAGCAACTCGCCGAACAGCAGGCCAAGCACGCGGAGTTCGAGCGTCTGCTGAAGTCGCTCGGTTGATCGAGTGGCGCCGCGTCTCCGACCGTCGGACCGGCGCGGCGCGCCGGTCCAAGAGTTGAGATTTTCTCCCAATGGCGGAGGTTGGGGTGAATGAAAACCTCCGCCCCCCGTATCCTCGCTTTTTCCGGCAGCGCCCGCCGTGAATCCCTGAATCGAAAACTCCTCCAGCAGGTGGTGCTCGCGACCCGACAGGCGGGTGGGGATGTGACGTTGGTGGACCTGAACGAATTCGCGATGCCGCTCTACCACGGTGACCTCGAGGACGCCCAGGGAATGCCGGACAGTACCGTGAAGCTCGTGAAACTCATCACCGAGCATGCCGGCCTGCTGATCGCGTCGCCGGAGTACAACTCGCAGATTACGCCGCTGCTGAAGAACACGATCGATTGGTGCACGCGCGGTGAAGACAACCCGTTCACGGGAAAGGTGGCGGCGGTGGTTTCGGCGTCGCCCGGAGCGCTCGGCGGCGTGCGTTCGATGACCCTCACCCGGGCCCTGCTCAGTCACCTCGGCTGTCACGTGATTCCCGCCCAGTGTATCCTGCCGCAGGCGGACAAGGCGTTCGACGAGCAGGGAGCCTTCAAGGAACCCCGCCACCAGAAGGCGGCCGACGCCATCGCCGCCATGCTCGTTGCGACGACGCGAAAGCTCGGCTGAGCGTTGGAGCCGAATTTTGTCCGACCGATGGAGGGCCGGTGCCCCCACCGGCCAGAAGTAGTCGAAATGCCTGGCGGGTGAGGTCACCCGCCCTCCAGGGCGCGCGCCGCCTCAGGATGGCGGCGGGAGGATATTCGGGCCTATCAAGTCATATACGTCTAACTACTTATTCCTTTAGTACGTTTTGCTTGCGAAACGTAAGTACTCTTCGCCTTGCTGGGGCACGTCGCATTTTTACCCCGCTTTGACGTGTCTGTGGTCCCCGCTCTTCGTTACCTCTCGTTCGAGTCCAATCTTGTTGATCGCGCCGTGTTGCGGCATCAACTCGCGGCTCACTCGTCACTGGTTTGCGTCGGTGAAGCCGGGACGATTGCCAGCGCCAGGGATCTTCTGGCGGAAGCGGACTACGACGTGGTGTTTCTCGACACTGACCTGCACGGCGTGGGAACTTTCGAACTGCTGCCGCACCTTCGTCCGGGCGCCCGGTTCGTCTTCGTGTCCCGTACGCAGTCGCAGGTGGTCCGCGCGTTCGAGGTCAACGCCCTCGACTTTCTGCTCAAGCCGGTCGCGGTTGCGCGGCTGGCCAACACGCTCCGCCGGCTCGAGCCGGAACCGACAGTCAGGCGTCCCGCGCCGCTCGATCTGGACGCGGAGCCGATGGGGGCTTCCGCGCGCCGGCTTAAAGCGGGAGATGTGCTGCGGGTCCGATCCGGCCACGCGTACCGCTTCGCTCCGGTGCAGCAGATTGTGCTGATTCGCGCGCAGGATAATTATTCCGAGGTGCGGTTCGTGTCCGGTCCGCGGACCATGATTCGCCGGACGATGAAGTTTTGGGAGAATACCCTCCCGGAGGAACTCTTCCTGCGCATCCACCGGACCCAGATCGTGAACCTCGGTCACCTTACGACCTGTCGCCGGCATCGCGACGGTCACGCCCTGCTCGGGCTCGAGGGTGTCTCCGACCCGGTGACGGCGAGTTGTCATCGCTGGACGGAAATCCGCAGCCGGCTGCGGATTTCCTGAGGCCCTACCCTCACGGGCAGGGCTACCTCGCGAGCGGGCTTTTGGCTATAAGATGGCGGAACCCGGTCGCGGCGAGAGTGTAGTCGCGTGCGTGCATTCGGGCTCGGCAGGTGGCTGAAGCGAGAGACCTATTAGAGTGAGCCGTTCAACAGGTCCCCTCTCGAGCAGGAACGATGTAGTCAAATGTAGCAACGGCGCTCGCCGCCGGGCCGTTTCTCGAATGAAAGCCGTGGGCCGGCGACGGGCGCCGGCCGTGCACCGATCTGTGGACGTTCCGTCGCACATTAGGCAGCCGTGGACGGTGGGGGCACCGTCCCTCCATGGACTGCTCTTTGAGCGGAGCGCGAACGGAAGTCTGAACGATCCGCCTGCCCTGGAGGGCGGGTGCCCACACCCGCCGATTTCTGTTCCACTGCATCGTTCCGGCTCGAGAGGGGTGCCCGAAGGGCGGGGTGTGTCGGGCCGTGAAGTCGACAAGACTGAGCGGGTGCGCCCGAGACTTGCCCTTACGAAGCGCTATCCGCCATTCGCCACAATTTACCGGCCACTGGCCCCACGGTTGTCGGCAAAGGCGCCAGCGGGCTGCAAATCGTCGGCGTTCGCTTTTCTCCTTTCACCGCTAACACCCAGTCCTGATTCGCATGAATAAATCGACCCTCGCCCTCCTCGTCGCGCTCGCGACCACGCCGTTTGCCATGGCACAAAACCTGATCGTTAACGGCAGTTTCGAAGACGTGCCTAACTACGCCCTCAGCCAGAACAACGGTGGCGGTTGGAATGACTTCGGAGATCAGGATCTTGGACCTACGGCGGCATTTGTCACCGGCTGGACCTCGATGGTCCCGACTGGGCATACGGTGACCTTTGCTGTCTTGAACCACGACCAAGGGCGGCCGTTTGCGGTCGACGGTACGTGGATGTACAATGTCGGCGGATTTGCTCGTGAGCGGGGCTACGGCTCTATTTTTCAGGATTTCTCGACCAGCCCCGGGCAACAGTACTCGCTCTCGTACTTCATGGGCAGCGCGGATGCGGACGTCGCTACCGATGGCAGCTACGCGACACTCTTCACCGAGGTCTATGATGTGGTGAGCGGAGCGACGAACGGTTCGGCGCTGAATAGCCAAACCGTGTCGAGCCCCATGACGCCGAAGGCCGCCGCCTCCAACACGATGGACGCGTATGGATTCCTCTTTACTGCGCTTGGTTCGACCACCCGGCTCATTTTCAACGACGCCCAGCACATTCCGGGAACGAGCCAAATCTCCCAGTTGAACATCGACGCAGTTTCCGTGACCGCCATTCCCGAGCCCTCCACCTATGCGGCGATGGCCGGGGCGGCGATGCTCGGTCTCGCGGTCTGGCGCCGGCGCCGGTTTGCGGCGGCTCCGGTCGCGGCTTAAGTTTTCGTTCTTCCTCTTTCGCCCGCGCCGGATTTTTCGGCGCGGGCTTTTTGTTCATCGATCCCCGATTCTGTTTCCTTCTGTGCCACTTCACGCTGATCCGTTGTGTTTGATCCTCGACCGCTGGGCGGGCGACCGGCGGGCGTTGCATGGACTGCTCGCAGCGGAGGGCTGGCGCGTGGCCGGCGAGGCGGCGCGGTGGAGCGAGGCCCGTCGTTTGCTGCAGGACGTCCGTTACTCACTCGTCTTTCTCAGCGAAAAGCTGCTCGGCGGAGATGCCTGGTCGCTGCTGCCGTATCTGCGGCAGGGGACACGCGTCGTCGTGACCACGCGGAAGCCCGCGGATCCCCTGCGGGCGTTCGAGGTGAACGCGCTCGATTACCTCGTGAAGCCTTTCCCGGCCGAACGGCTCGCCAACACCCTGGCGCGGCTCGCAAATCGAAGTGGGCCGGCCTCGCGTCTCGCTTCGCCACCGACCGGTTCGCGGTCTAGCGCGCCGCGGCGTTCACGGCCGGCGCGGCCGGTTTTGACGGGGCTCCCGGCAGCGGATCCAATCCTGTCTTCTTAATCACTTCCCGCGCGACGTCCGAGCCGAGGAACGCGATGAAGGTCTTCGCCGCGATCGCATTCTCCGACTTCACCGGGATGCCGGCGGCGAAGATCGCCTCGTACTGCACTTCAGCCGGCAGCGGTCCGACGATCGTGATGCCTGGGATGGGCAACAGCTCGCTCATCTGCTGAAAGCCGATTTCGAGATCGCCGCGGGCGACGACGTTGCCGACGCGTTCCACCTCGACCCGCCGGCAGCGGGCGCGGATTTCGTCCGCGATGCCGAGCCGGGGAAAGACGTCCTTCGCCAGATAATCACCGCTGACGCTCGCGGAGTAGCCGATGGATTTCGCGGCCAGCAGCGTCCGCCGAAACGCGTCCACGGTTGAAATGTCCGGCAGTGGCGCCCCGGCGCGCACCGCCATGCCGATGCGCGAGCGCACGAGGTCGACATGGCTGTCGGAGCGGATGAGTCCGTCCTTCACGCCGCGCACGACCGCGGTCGAGTCCATGATGACCATATCCGCGCGCTCCCCGCGTTCGAGTCGCTTGGGAATCGTGGTTTCTCCCGCCCCCATCGAGGTCGCCTTGGTGACGAGCGTGTGTCCGGTGGCCGCCTCGAAGCGGGGCTTCAGTTCAAGATACGCGGCCGTGAAAGTGCCCGAGGTCATCACGTACAACTCGGCACAGCGCAGGACGGGGAGGGCGCAAAGGAAGAGGCCGACGATGAGGTGGCGGGTGAATGAGGGGAGGGAACTGCGGGGGGAGGTCATGGGGTTTTCAGGTCGCGGGTCGCGAAGCAGGAAAAGGGGAGCGCATACGTCTAAGCGGTCCGCCCCGCCCAACGCCAGCCTCGGACAGCTTCAATGGAGGCGCGGTGCCCCCACCGCGCGAGCTTCGGTTGCATGCCGCCGCGGGGTGAGGACACCCCGCCTCCAAGGAAGGAACTTCCGGGGTCTTGTCATTCTGAGCGCAGCGAAAAATCCATGGCTGAGAGTAAGGCTGCGCTTGGATTCTTCGCTGCGCTCAGAATGACAAATTGGGTCTGCCGGGATACTTCACCTGTCCCTAGATTCCGAAGTTAAACAGATTGGCGTGGCCCTGTCCGTGAGGACAGGGATTTTTTGATCGCTTCGCCTAAAGCCGTCCCGCTGCTCACGCAGCGGGCTACGAAGCCAACTTCGGAATCCAAGTATCTGGTGACAGTGGCGGCGCGTGCGAAGCACGCGGCACCGGCACTCCGCACTCGCCAAGCTTCGACCGGGTTCCCATAACACGGCCTCGAACCATGCCGACCTACGAATACGCCTGCCAGAAGTGCGGGCACGAATTCGAACACTTTCAGTCAATGAGCGACGCGTTGCTCAAGAAGTGCCCGAAATGCGGAAAACCGAGCCTTAAGCGGCTGGTCGGCGCCGGCGCCGGACTGATTTTCAAGGGCTCGGGATTCTACATCACCGATTACAAGACCAAGTCCGGCAAACCGGATGAGTCCAAGACGCCGAGCGCGACGGTGACGACCGACAGCAAGACCGCGGGCGCCAAGCCCACTGACTCGAAGGCCGTCCCGGCATCAAAACCCACGACCGAGTCTAAACCCGCCGCTCCCACCAAGGCCTCGTCCTCGGCGAAGAAAAAATAATCTACCCATGAGCAAGAAAATCGATCGCGCGACCCATGGCCCGAGCTGGGCTGAAATCATCCTCGGCGTCGTCCTGAGCACCGGGCTCGGGATCGTCATCGGCGCCGTCGCCCTGATGCTCAAGCCCGTCGTCACCGCGAAGGAACTGCCGAAGGAGCCCGATGCGAAGGCGGTTTATTACATCGAAGGAAGCCGCGACACCGCGAAGGCCAAGCAGGCCGCCGCCAAGCGCACGACGTTTGCCCAAGGCAAGTCCATCAGCGTGACGGAGGACGAACTCAATGCGCTCGTCGGGGCCCCGGCCGCCGCTGCGCCCGCGGCCAAGCCCGGCGAAGCACCGCCGCCTCCGCCGTCCGCCGGTCCACTGTCCTTCGGCACGCCCAATTTCCGGATCGACAACGGCAGTCTTCAGATTGCCGCGCCGGTGACCCTGAATGTCGCGGGACTGGCCCAGAAGCTCATCGTCCAATCGCGCGGCGGTTTCGTGAAGAGCGGTGACCGTTTCGTTTATTCGCCGGACAAGCTCTACGTCGGTTCCTGCCCGGTCGAGCGGCTGCCCTTCCTCGCCGGCTACGTCCGAGGCCAGTTCATGTCGGCGCAGCCGATTCCCGAGGACCTCGCCGCCGCGTGGCCGAAGCTCGCCAACGTCGCGATCGAGGGAAAGACGCTGACGCTGACCATGCCTTAAGGCGCCTGGTCCGCCCACGCCCCGCCAAGTTTTCCGCGGAGCGGAAAACTCTGTGTCGAAAAAACTTCAGAACATCGGGATCGTCTCGTTCCTGACCATTGTGTCACGCGTGCTCGGGCTGGCCCGGGACACCTTCAGCGCCGCGGTGTTCGGGCTGGGGGCGATGCAGGACGCGTTCGTAACCGCGTTCAGCCTGCCGAATCTCTTCCGCCGGCTGCTCGGCGAGGGAGCCCTCACCGCCGCGTTCGTGCCGAAGTTGCAGGAGGAACTCCAGGCCCGAGCGAAGCCCGGCGCGTTTGCGCTGCTGAGCAATGTCGCGAGCTGGCTCGCGCTCGTGACGTCCGGGCTGGTCGGCCTCGCGATGCTCGCCCTCGCGGTGGCGCAGAATTTTCCCTTCGAGGACAGCGACTGGCGGCTGGTCGCGCACTTGAGTTTGCTGCTGTTTCCGTACCTCGCGTTTGTCTGCGTGGCCGCAGTCCTGAGTGCGGCGCTGAACGTCCTCGGTCGCTTCACCGAGCCGGCGTTGTCGCCGATCTGGCTCAATCTCGCGATGATTGGCTCACTCGCCCTGGCGGTATCGCAAACCGGCGCGGCGGATCTGACGCGGATGAACTGGCTGTGCGCGGGCGTGCTGCTTGGCGGGTTTCTGCAGATGGCGGTACCGGCACTCGCCCTCGTGCGCGAAGGCTGGCGGCCGCGGCTCGATCTGCGGCGCACGCCGGCCATCCACGACATCGCGGCGCTGATGGCGCCGTCGCTCTTCGGCGTGGCGATCTACCAGATCAACATCTACGTCTCTCGGCTGATTGCGTTTTCGCTCGAGCGCTCGGCGGCGTCGGCGCTCTTCTTCGCGAACCGGCTGATGGAACTCCCGATTGGTGTCTTCGCGATCGCGGTGTCGACGGTCATCTATCCGCTGCTCGCGAAGCACGCGGTGGCCCGGGATTTTCGTGCGATGGGCGAAGACTACCGCAAGGGACTGAGGTTGATCTTCGTGATCAATGTCCCGGCCGCGGCGGGGCTGGCGGTGTTAAGCGAGCCCATTGTGCGACTCCTGTTCCAACGCGGCGAGTTCACCGCCAGCCAGACTGCAATGATGGCGCCGCTCCTCGCGCTCTTCGCGATCGGCATGCCGTTCTTCTCGATGACGACACTCACGGTGCGGGCGTGCTACGCGCTACGGGACGTCGTGACGCCCGTGAAGATCGCGGCGCTGAGTTTCGTCGTTAATCTCGGACTGACGCTGGTGCTGAAAGACGTGCTGGGCGCGAGGGGTCTGGTGATCGCGAGCACCGTGGCGATCGTGGTGCAGACGATTCTGCTGCAGCGCGCGCTGGTGCGCCGTTTGCCCGGGCTGGCCTTCGGTGACCTCTGGCGAAGTTTGGGCAAGGTTGTCGTCGGTACCGCGGTGATGACGGCCATGGTGGCGCTCGGCTGGCAGGGCTTGGCGCGAAGCGGACTCGCCGCCCGCACGGCCGACTTTGTTGCGCTGGTGGGATTGATTCCCCTCGGAGTGGCGGCCTACGGGCTGCTGCTGTGGTGGCTGCGAATTGAAGGTCGCGACGATCTCCGTGCGATGGTTGCGAAGGTGGCAACCCGGCTGACGGGAGCGTCGCGTAAGTCAGCGGGCTGACCCTGGAGAAAAATACAGCTGTCCTGGAGCAACTGCGGCCGAGCCACCTCCGCCCTTCGGGCACTCCGCTCAAAGAGCGGACGCTGGCGCAGTGCCTTCCGAAGTTATCCTGTCGAGCCGGGACCATGCAGTTGAACCGCGAAGAATGCGAAGGCTTGAAGTCGTTGGCCGTTGTAGCCCGCTGCGTCAGCAGCGCGACGACTTTAGGCGAAGCGATCAAGAAGTCCCTGTCCTCACGGACAGGGCTACGCCCGGAGCGTGCCCACTGACAAGTGACCAAAAGTTCTGCGGCGCGGGCCAGACTCGAGAAGGGTGGCGCGCAGCGCCGGGGTGGGTTGGCGTTCTGCGATTTTGTCATCTAATGGATGACAACAGCGCAGCGCCCGCGAGCGATTCCACGTCGCAACTTGTCATGCGGCCGCGTCTGGCGCACGGTTGAGACCGCCAACGCCATGAGTGAGCCCGCCAAAAGTCCGGTATCCGTGCGGCACAATGCCGCGGAGCATCGCTTCGAGTCCGAGCTCGAGGGTCACCTGTCCGTGGCGGACTATGCAGAGCGCGATGGCGCCCTCGTGTTCACGCACACTTTTGTGCCGCCGGAACTCCGCGGGCGGGGCGTGGCCGAAGCGCTCGTGCGTTGCGGCCTCGAATACGCCCGCGAACGAAACATGCGGGTCGTGCCGGCCTGTTCATACGTCGCCAAGTTCATCGAGCGGCATTCTGAGTATCGGCCGTTGCTCGCTTAATCGACTTGGTTGAAGTGCCGCTGGCGGGACGCGGCGGGCGCGCACGAGGCGCGCCCCTACGATGGCTCCGTGCACGACGGACGAAACGTTGAGCCTCGTAGGGGCGGGGCTCGTCCACGCCCGGCCGCGTCGATTGCCACGATCGGATTGCGAACGCGGGCCGATCGCGTTCCGTCTATCGCTCATGTCGCATCTCTTCGCGCCGTTCACCCTGAAGTCCATCACGCTGCGCAACCGGATCGGCGTTTCGCCGATGTGCATGTACTCCTCGGAGGACGGTCTGATGAACGACTGGCATCTGATGCACCTCGGCGCCCGCGCGGCGGGCGGCGCCGGCCTGGTGATTACCGAGGCCTCCGCGGTCTCGCCCGAGGGCCGAATCTCACCCGCCGACGCCGGCATCTGGGCCGAAAAGCACGTCGAGCCGATGGCGCGGGTGGTGCGTTTCATTCGCGGCCAGGGCGCGGTGGCAGGGATCCAACTGGCCCATGCCGGACGCAAGGCGAGCGTCGCCCGGCCCTGGGAAGGCGGCGCGCATGTGGCGGACGCGGCCGGCGGCTGGCCGGTGATCGGCGCGAGCGCGATCGCGTTCGGAGGTGATCTCACCAAGGTGCCGCAGGCGATGTCCCTCGCGGAGATCGCCCGGGTGCAAAGCGATTTTGTCAGCGCGGCGCAGCGCGCTTTGCACGCGGGTTTTCAATGGGCCGAACTGCATGCGGCGCACGGCTATCTCTGTCACCAGTTTCTTTCCCCGCTCTCGAATCAGCGCACCGACCAATACGGCGGGAGCTTTGAGAATCGAATTCGTTTCCTGTTGGAGACAACGCGGGCCGTGCGGACGGTATGGCCGCAGGATCTGCCGCTGACGGTGCGGATTTCCTGCACGGACTGGATGGAGGGTGGCTGGACGATCGAGGAGTCGGTCGAACTGACGAAGCGGCTCAAGACCGAGGGCGTCGACTTGATCGATTGCAGTTCCGGTGGCACGTCGACCGCGGCGAAGATCCCGATCGGTTCGGGGTATCAGGTGCCTTTCTCCGACCGCATCCGCCGGGAGGCGGGCATCGCCACCGCCACCGTGGGCATGATCACCGAGCCGGCGCAGGCCGACCAGATCGTCCGCCATGGTCAGGCTGATGTCGTGCTGCTGGCCCGCGAGCTGTTGCGGGATCCGAACTGGCCGATCCGCGCGGCGCGGGCGCTGCACGTGAAGCCTCTGCCGACGCCGCCCTCGCAGTATCTTCGGGCGTGGTGAGGCGCTGATCGGGAACGCAGAGGTCGCCGTGGTCAAGGGAGGGCCCAGGGCGGCGAAGCCGCAAGCAACTCAGACCTCGATCAGTCGAACTCCGGAGTTTAAGCGCAAAGCTGCGAAGGCGCTAAGGGCCGACTGACGATCCTTTTCACGCGGAGCCGCGGAGACGCGGAGCTGAGAGATTCAAAAACGGGGAGATAGGGTCGACCGGGAAGCGAACGCTCCGGACCTCCCGACCTCCCCGGCCTTCCTGTTCCAATCCTCTGAAAGCCTCGCACGAGACGACGATCCGGAACTACAGCCGTGCACGAGGCCCGAAGAGTGCAGCGGGCGCGCACGAGGCACGCCCCTACGACGGCTCCCATCGCGAGGGGCGAAACGTTGAGGCTCGTAGGGGCGGGGCTCGGCGGCGCTTGAACCCCGCGACCGTGCTGGCACGTTGAACCCATGCGCGCCGTCCAACTTGCCGGGATCAATCAACTCGCGGTGGTCGAAGTTCCGGAGCCCGCCCCGGCGGTCGGGGAAGTCGTCGTGGCAATCCGGGCCGGGGCGCTCAATCACCGCGACGTCTGGATCAAGGCGGGGCAGTACGCGGGCCTGAAGTGGCCGTGCATCCCCGGTTCGGACGGCGCGGGCGTGGTTGAATCGCTCGGCGCGGGCGTCGATGCCGCGTGGCTGGGGCGTGACGTGATCATCAACCCGAGTTTTGGCTGGGGAGATCGCGAGCAGGCCGCGGGTCCCCAATTCTCGATCCTGGGACTGCCCCGGGATGGCACCCTGGCGCAAAAAATTGCGGTCCCGGCGATCCAACTGGCCCCGAAGCCGGCGCACCTCACATGGACGGAAGCGGCCGCGCTGCCGCTAGCGGGATTGACGGCGTACCGCGCGGTGTTTTCCCGAGGAAGGCTCCAACGCGGCGAACGCGTCTTGATTAGTGGCGTGGGCGGAGGCGTAGCGCTTTTCGCGCTGCAATTCGCGGTCGCGGCCGGAGCGGAGGTTTGGGTGACGTCGAGTTCCGCCGAAAAAATTGCCCGGGCCGTCGCTCTCGGGGCGCGTGGTGGATTCACTTATACCCAGGAGGGCTGGACCCAGGAAGCCGCGAAGACCGCGGGGCTGTTTGATCTCGTGGTCGAAAGCGCGGGCGGCCCGGGTTTTGAAAAGCTCCTCGATGCGACCGCTCCGGGAGGGCGCGTGGTGATCTTCGGCGCGACGCGGGGAAATCCGCCGGTGTTGCCGATGCGGAAGGTTTTCTGGCGGCAGATCAGCGTCCTCGGCACCACGATGGGCTCGCCGGCGGACTGGGCCGGTCTGATCGGGTTCGTCGACCAGCACCGGTTGCAGCCGGTGGTCAGTGCCCAGTTTCCGATCGACCGGGCGGGCGAAGCGTTCGCCTTGATGGAGCAGGGTGCGCAGTTCGGAAAGATTGTGGTGACACTGTGATTTTGGATGTGGCACGGGTCTCCCGACCCGTGAAAACCCGACGGCATCCGCTTCCGCTCTTCATGGGTCGGGAGACCCATGCCACCACGGAGACTGGCGGCTCCTCCGATTTTCGGATCGGAATTCCGAAATCCAAAATCGAGAATCCAAAATCCAAAATCCGAATATGAATTCCACTCATTTTGCCTGCATCATGGCCGGTGGCAGCGGTGAACGCTTCTGGCCGATGAGTCGTACCCAGACGCCGAAGCACCTGCTGAAACTCTTCTCGGAGCGGACGCTCCTCGAGGAAACTGTCCGGCGGGCGCAGCTCGCGGTGCCGGCGGCGAACGTCTTCGTCCTGACGAATGTCGCCCAGCTGGCCGCCACCCGCGGGGCGCTGGCCGGCGTGCTGCCGGCCGAGCAGATCATTGCCGAGCCGGCGAAGCGCGATACAGCGCCAGCGGCGGCGCTCGCGACCGGACTGGCTCGGGCGCGGGGCGGCGAAATGGCGACGGTAGCTTTGTTGCCCGCGGACGCATTCATTGCCGACACAGCCTCCTTTGGCCGGCAGATGGCTGCAGCCCTCGACCGCGCGGCCTTGGGCGATGCGATTCTCACCATCGGCATCAAGCCCGATCACCCGGCGACCGGCTTCGGGTATCTCGAAATGGGAACGACCGTGACCACGGGCAGCGGCGGTGCGGTGCGGACCGTGCAGCGGTTCGTCGAGAAACCGAATCTCGCCACCGCCACCGAGTATGTCGCGAGCGGACGCTTTGCCTGGAATGCGGGCATGTTCTTCTGGCGGGTCGGGACATTTCTCGCGGAAGCCGATCGTCATGCGCCGGAACTGGCGAGCTTCGTGCGCGCGTTTCCGTCTGGAGATTGCACGGCCTTCCTCACGGAGAAATTTGCGACGCTCCCGAAAATCTCCGTCGACTACGCGATCATGGAGCGGGCGAAGGCGGTGGAGACGCTGCTGACCGAGTTCGACTGGGACGACGTTGGTCTTTGGACCGCGCTCCCGAAACATCTGCCGCGCGACGTCGCCGGCAACACCGTGCGAGGGCCGGTCATCGCGATCGATTCCAGCAACAACATCGCGCTCAGCAACGGTCGCACGATCGCGTTGTGTGGGGTCAAGGACCTCGTGGTGGTCGAGACGGCGGACGCCATCCTCGTCTGCCATCGCGATGCGGTGCAGGACATCAAGAAGGTCGTGGCGAAGCTCCCGAAGGAACTGCTGTAGGAATGCCGAGTGCCAAATGCCGAGTGCCGAATTTTTGGCGTCGGACCTACAGTTGACGCGACAAAAGGCCTCGTGCCGCTCGACCGTCCGCTGCTCTGTCAGCCGTCGTGCCGAGCCACCTGCCCGGTACGTCACTCGGCAATTGGCACTCGCCAATCGGAAATCTGAAAGCTCCGCCGGACGTGTTCAGTCCCGATCCGCGCCGAAGACCAATCGCGCGAGCAACATGCCAGCGGCCATCGCCGGAACGAAGATGAGCGCCTCGAGCCGCAGCGCGCCGAAATTAACGAGCGCGGGGCCGGGACAGAATCCGCTCAGGCCCCAGCCAATCCCGAAGATCGTCGTGCCCACGAGGAGCGGCCGATCGATCGGGCTGGTATCGGCGGTCGGCAGGGCATGTCCGAACCAGCCGCGTCCTCCGGTGCGGGCCCGCCAGACGAGCAGGCCGACGCCGAACGTGCCGACCGCTCCGCCCATGACGAAGGCGAGGGTGGGGTCCCAGTGTCCCGCGACGTCGAGAAAGCCGATGACCTTGGCGGGATCGGTCATGCCCGACAGCGCGAGCCCGGCGCCGAATAGGATGCCGGCAAAGAGCAGGGTGAGAAATCGGCGGCTCATGGCGTTGCGCCCCCGACCTTCTGCACAATAAACACCGTCAGCATCGCCACGGCCATGAAGAGGAGCGTGCCGGTGAATCCGCGCCGCGATCCCAGCCCGATACCGCAAACGCCGTGGCCGCTGGTGCAACCGCCGCCCACACGTGTGCCGATTCCGACCAGCACACCGGCGACCGCCATGACGGTCAGGGATTTTTGCGGATGGAACGACGCGGAGGCCGGATGAAACTGAAAAATCAGGAGTCCGCCGGCCAGCATGCCGATGACGAACACAGCCCGCCAGGCGACCTCACCTTTCGCGGAGCGAAGAATCTCTGCACATAGTCCGGAGATTCCAGGCGGAATGCCACTGGCGGCGGCGCCGATCAAAGTGCCCAAGCCGATGAGCACGCCGCCCGCGAGGGCGGGCAGGACGGTGGACGCGGAAATTTCCATGGTGTGGGCTGATGACATGGGACTGGAGCCGTCTGACAAGTGCGAAGCCCGCGGAGTTCGAGCCTCGGATGGTGAACTGGTCGCGGGACTTGCGGGGCGTGCCCGGCGGGTTCTAACTCGCGGCCAGTTTCGCAACCCCTCCATCCCCCGCGTATGAATCGCCGTAATTTCCTCACTCACGCCGCCGGCGCTGTCGCCGCTGGTTCCATGTTTCCGCCCCTGGCGCTCGGCGCGGCTGCGGCCGCCACGGGCTCCGGCACTCCCGCTCCGAGCACGAAGTATGTTCCGCGGCCCAAGCCGGTGGTGAAGATCAAGCCGGGCGAATTCGTCTTCGCCGCGGCCCATCTCGACCACTCGCACATCAACGGCCAGTGCTCATCCCTGATCGAGGCGGGCGGTAACCTGAAGTGGGTCTTTGAACCCGACGCGGCGGCGCGCGCGGATTTCCAGAAGAAGTTTCCGCAGACGAAGGTCGCGCGTTCCCTCGACGAAATTCTCGCCGATCCGGAAGTGAAGATGGTCGCCGCCGCGGCGGTGCCGAACGTGCGCGGCCCGATTGGCTGCCGCGTGATGGAGGCGGGGAAGGACTACTTCACGGACAAGACGCCCTTCACGACCATGGCGCAGCTCGATCAGGCCAAGGCGGTCGCGGCGCGCACCGGCCGAAAGTACTTCGTCAATTTCAGCGAGCGCCTCAGCTCGGAAACGGCGATGTTCGCCACCGATCTGATCAACGACGGCGTCATCGGCAAGGTGGTGAGCGTGGTCGGGCTTGGGCCGCACCGCCTAGGGCTGCACACGCGGCCGGCCTGGTTCTTCGAAAAGGAAAAATACGGTGGCATCCTCTGCGACATCGGCAGCCACCAGTGCGAGGCGTTCCTGGCTTACGCGAATGCGACCGATGCGACGGTCGTGCATGCGGCGGTCGGTAATTTCGCGAATCCCGCCACGCCCGATCTCGAGGATTTCGGCGAGGCGACGTTCGTCGCGAACACCGGCGCCTCGAATCAGATCCGCGTCGACTGGTACACTCCCGACGGACTGAGTACTTGGGGCGACGGGCGGACGTTCATCCTCGGGACGAAGGGTTACCTTGAAATGCGGAAGTACGTCGACGTCGCCCGGGCGAAGACGGCCAATCACCTCTACCTCGTCGACGGGGAGAAAGAGCATTACTTCGACTGCAACGGCCGCGTCGGCTATCGATTCTTCTACCAGATGATCGACGACTGTCTTCATCGCACCGAGACCGCGATGACCCAGGCGCACATCTTCAAAGCGGCGGAACTCTGCCTCAAGGCGCAGATGGCGGCGAAGAAGCTCACCTAAGGCCGCGCGCTGCGCTCGCGGCCAATCTGCGGCAGCCCCTGGCTGCCGCAGCCTCCACTCAATTTGCATACTCTCGTCATGATACCTCGCTTTCTTGCCCGCGTCGTACTTTTCGCACTGGTCGCCCAGGGCTCCGCGGCGGCTGCGGAACCCACGCCGACCGACATTTTCCTTTTGATCGGCCAGTCGAACATGGCGGGTCGGGGGGTGGTGGAGGCGCAGGACCTGGTCGTGCATCCGCGGATCTTCAAGCAGACCGAGGCGAAGACGTGGGTTCCGTCGATTGACCCGCTGCACTTCGACAAGCCGACGCTCATCGGCGTCGGGTTGGGATCCAGTTTCGCGCGCGTCGTGGCGGAGAAGGAACCGAAGGCGATCATTGGGCTCGTGCCGGCGGCCTTTGGTGGGACCTCGCTCGAGGAATGGGCTCCCGGAGGAAAACTCTACGTCAATGCCGTGGAACGCGCGAAACTGGCGCTCTCGCATGGTGGCCGGCTGCGGGCGCTGCTCTGGCATCAGGGTGAGGCGGACAGCGGGCCCGAGAAGAGGGCGACCTACGCCGAGCGGTTTGCGAAGTTCGTCGCCCAGTTGCGCGCGGATCTCGGGGCGCCGGACGTGCCGATCGTCGTGGGCGAACTTTTTCAGGGACGGACGACGAACGCGCCGATGAACGCCGTGCTCAATTCTCTGCCCAAGACCGTCCCGCACTGCGCGAGCGCTTCGGCCGAGGGTTTCACGGACAAGGGCGACCAGACGCACTTCGACAGTCATTCGCTGCGCGAGTTTGGCCGGCGTTACGCGGCGGCCTTCTATTCGCTCGAGAAGTCGGCCAAGGCGCCGTGATTTCCAATTAGTGGGCGCGGCCCGGGTATAGCCACGTCCGTGAGGGCAGGGACTTCTTGGACGCTTCGCAGCACGTCGTCCCGCTGCCCGCTAGACGGAGACCGCCAATCCAAGGCATGGATTCTTTGCTTCGCTCAGAATGACAGCATTGCGGAATCGAAAACCCTGGCCCCACCACTTTCGACTCAGGCGCTGATCGCGGCGCGGACCGGAGAGGCCGCCGTAGCCGCCGGCGCTTCGGCCGTTGCGACGGTGCCCGTGGCGTGCACCCCCGTCTCCGAGATCGGAACCGGGACGTTGACCGCGTCGACAAACGCAAAGGTCAGCGTGATTTCCTCGGCGATGACGGCCTTCTCCTGACCCACGCGAATCGCACCTTCGAAGGTCGCGAGCGGCATCTTCATCCGCTTTGGTTTGATCGAGAGACTGAGGATGTCGCCCGGCTTGCAGACGCGATGGGCGCGAACGCCTTCGCAACCGGTGAAGAAAATGGTTTGCGGACTGATGACCTTGCCCGGTTCGGTCGGCGCACCTTCCAATAGATACAGCACCGCGAGCTGGCCCAGCGCCTCGAGCATGATCGAGGCCGGCATGACCGGGTTGTCCTTGAAGTGGCCC
Organism: Opitutia bacterium; assembly: GCA_947472765.1. GTDB lineage: Bacteria > Verrucomicrobiota > Verrucomicrobiia > Opitutales > Opitutaceae > ER46. The sequence continues at coordinate 44,462 of CANJCM010000012.1, read as the reverse complement.
TGGAGGAAGTACTCCTGGCCGGAGATCTTGTATTTCCCGTTCGCGGTGGTGGAACTGACGGTCGCCTCGTTGAGGAACAGGAAAGGCGGCTGCATCGGGAGCACGGCTCCGATGTGTTCGATCGGGATGAACTTCGTCGGCTTCGGCAGCGGCAAACCGCGAATCTTGCAGTCGATGAAGGTCTTCACGTCGCCGACGGTTCGGAGATTCCGGAGTTCGTCGTTGTTGATAGTCAACTGGAGGACCTCCTCCACAAGGATGACGATCTCCATCATCGTGAGTGAATCGATGCCGAGGTCTTCGATGAGTCGAAGGTCCTCCCCGGCATCCTTCAGCTTGATCCGCAGATCGGGCTCCACGAAACGCTCGATCACCCCAATGACAACCGCGGGAACGTGCTCCGCATTGCCCGTCTTTCGGAACTGGACGGCAGCTTCGAAAGTCGACGGTGAACAACGCTTTAAGGTCTCCCGCAGCGCGACTTCGTCCTCGGGGGCGAATGGCTTAAGCGTATTGGGAATTGGCTTGCTCGAGCCTGGCGTAGCATGAGCGGCAGCTTCAGACATGGTTCGTCCTTTTGGGATTAGGCCGGACTTAAGTAAACCCATTATTTCCGGCGAGAGATGCTCTTTCGTCCCTTTCAGGAGACCAAAGTGCCGCGCTACGCATCAGGCCCTGCAAGTTGTCCGCCGATTTTCCCCAGTCGCGGTCAGCGCGCTTGCCACGCGATCCTGCTGCACCTACTGACACCCCCGGTCCCACGTGTCCCTCGCCGGCGCGAGACCCTCGCATGAGCGCCCTCACCTCGGCCCCCGGATTGCCGGTCTTCCTCATCACCCACGAATTCTACCCGCGCCGCGGTGGCATCGCTACGTTTGCCGAGGAGATTGCCCGGGCCTCGGCCGCGCTGGGTTACAATATCGAGGTCTGGGCGCAGTCGGCCGGAACCGCCGACGAGAAGGCGGACTGGCCGTTCCGGATTCGCCGGATGCCACTCCGCGGGACGCACGACTTAATCTGTCAGCTCAAACTGGCCGTCGAACTCGTCCGCCATCGCCGTCAACTACGACGGGCCACCGTCTATCTGCCCGAGCCGGGCCCCATGATGACGATGATGCTGTTGCAGTTCTTTCGCGCCTTCAGGCCGGAACGGCTGATCCTGACTTTCCACGGGTCCGAAATCCTCACCCTCAGCCAGCACCCGCTTCGCCGCTGGCTGGCGGGACAATTGATTCGACGGGCCACCCGGATCAGCACGCTCAGCAACTACACCCAGGAACTGCTGCTCGCGAATTTTCCGGAAGCGGCGGACAAGATTTACCTGACTCCCGGCGCGCTGCGCTCGGATTTTGCCGTCGTGCCGCCGCGAGTTCCGCGATCAAAGGACAAGGTCGTCGTCCTGACCGTCGGCCGCCTGCATCCGCGCAAGGGGCAGTTGCTCACGCTCGAGGCCCTGCAGGCGCTCCCTTCCGAAGTGCGGCGCCGGATCGAATACTGGGTGGTCGGCTCGGCGAACAAGGGCGACTACGAGGCCCGGCTGCGCGCGGCTGCGACCGCGACGCCGGATTTGACGGTTCGCTTCTTCGGCAACCTGCCGGATTCCGAACTCGCGGCCGTGTACGAAGGGGCGGACATCTTCGCGATGACCAGCGTGGATCTCGATCACAGCGTCGAGGGGTTCGGACTCGTTTACCTCGAAGCTGCGGCGCACGCGCTGCCGGTGGTCGCGCACGATGTTGGCGGGGTGGCCGAGGCGGTCGTCGATGGCGTGACCGGACTGCTCGTGCCGCCGCACCGTCCGGCGCAGCTCGCGGCCGCCTTCGAGAAATTGATTCACGATCCGGAACTCCGCCATCGCCTTGGCGCGGCCGGCCGGGAGTGGGCCACCCGCAATTGCTGGCGGGAATCGGCCGAGGCTTTGTTCAACCCTGCGTGGTCCGTTCCATGATTGAATCGCGTCAACAAGTTACGGTTCGGTACGCCGAAACCGACATGATGGGCATCGTGTATCACGGGAATTATCTCCCGTGGTTCGAGATCGGTCGCACGACCCTGCTCAAGGAAATGGGGCTCCCTTACCGCCAGCTCGAAGCCGATGGTTTCCGCCTGCCCGTGCTCGAGGTCGCGGTGAAATATGTGCGGCCTGCGCTGTACGACGACACGCTGACCATCGTGACGAAGATGCGGGAGAAGCCGGCGCTGCGCATCCGCCTCGAGTATGAAGTTTATCGCGGCAGCGAGCTGCTCGCGACCGGCCAGACGATGCACGCCTTCGTCGATCGCGAGGGCAAGCCCGTGCGCCCGCCGGCGAATGTGGTGACGGCGATGAATACTGCTTTCGCCTCCCGCCCTTCAGTGGAGAAGAAAGTGTGAGTTAGTAATTGTGAGTTAGGAGGGAGAAGTCGCGCGGCCACCACGTTCAGTATTGAGCAGCAGTGTGCCGCCCTGCGCCGCACATCGTCTTCCCGCTTCCACTCTTAACTCCTAACTCTTAACTCCCACTTTCCGCCCCATGCTCCCCGTCGTCCAAATCTCGCTCGACCTGACGAACCTCGACGAGGCGCTCGCGACCGCCGCCCTCGCGCGCCGCGCCGGCGTCGACTGGCTGGAAGCAGGAACGCCTCTCATCCTGGCCGAGGGCCTGCATGGCGTGCGGGCATTGCGGGAACGTTTTCCGGGAGTGCCGATTGTGGCGGACTTGAAGACCATGGACGGCGGTTACCTCGAGGCCGAGATGATGGCGCGGGCCGGCGCCACGCATGTCGTCGTGATGGCCCGGGCACATGAGGAGACGCTGAAGTGCGTCGTGAAGGCGGGGCGCGACTGCGGCGTGAAAGTCATGGGCGACAACCTCGGCTGCCCCGACATGATCGCCGGCGCGAAGTGGATCGAGGATCTCGGCTGCGATTACGTGATTCACCACATCGGCTACGACGAACGCCGCGGCATCGCGGCCGCGGGTCGCCGCATGCCGAGTCCGCTTGATCAGCTCCGCGAAGTCGTGGCGGCCGTGCGCGTCCCGGTGCAGGCTGTCGGCGGGTTGACGACGGAGCAGGCGATCCGCACGCCCGAATACGGCGCGCCGCTCGTCGTGTTGGGTGCGCCGCTCGCCATCGACGATGCCGCCTTCAAGACCGCCGGCGGCGGACTCGAGGACAAGCTGCGTTACATCTGCGAGCGCGTTCATGCCTACGGCGATGTGCCGGTGGGCGGGCGTCGTTGAGTCGAGTCTCCGCACCTATTTACCCATGAAATCCGCGGCCGTCGTCAATTTCTCCTCCGTCCCGCATAGCGTCGAGATTCGCGAGTTCGCCCGGCCCGAGCCGGGACCGGACGACGTGATCCTCGCCGTCGAGGCCGTCGGCGTCTGCGGCAGCGATCTGCACCAGTGGACCGGTTCGCACAGCTGGAAGGTCAATTATCCCGTGGTCCTCGGCCACGAGTTTGGCGGCGTGATCGCCGCGAAGGGCGCCGCCGTTCGTGGCTGGAGTGAGGGCGATCGCGTGGTGAGCGAGACGGCCGCGGTGATCGATCCGAACAGCCCGCTGACCCGCGCCGGACTCTACAATCTCGATCCGACGCGGCGTGGCTTTGGCTATGGTGTCGATGGTGCGATGACGCGTTTCGTCCGTGTCCCCGCGCGCTGCCTGCACGCGGTGCCGGCGGGTCTCTTAATGGAGCACGCCGCGCTCACCGAGCCGTGCTGCGTCGCCTACAATGCCGTGATTCAGAATGCCCGCATCCAGCCCGGCGATCGCGTGATTGTCCTCGGGCCGGGGCCGATTGGAATTCTCTGCGCCGCGATGGCCAGGCTGGCCGGGGCCGAAGTGGCGCTCGTGGGACTCGAACGCGATCAACGCCGGCTCGAGACGGCGCGGGCCTACGGTTGCGACGTGATCGTCGGCGATGCGACCGAGTGGGCGAAGGCCCGCGACGGCCTCGGCGTTGATGGCGTCGTTGATGCGGCCGGGGTGTCCGCGGCACTGAAGACCGCGCTCGAACTGGTACGGCCCGCGGGTTGGATTGCCAAAGTGGGCTGGGGTCCGCAGCCGCTGAACTTCTCGCTCGATCCGCTGGTGCAGAAGAACGTCACGCTGCAGGGTAGCTTCAGCCACAACTGGCCGATCTGGGAACGCGTCCTCGCGCTGCTCGCCTCCGGCAAACTCGATGTGCGGCCGATCCTCGGTGGCGTGTGGGCGCTCGAGTCATGGCACGAGGCCTTCGAGAAAATGCACCACGGTGAGATCGTGAAGGCCGTGCTGCGTCCGGCGTCCTGACGACGCTCCAAAGCCGGGCAGTGAACCACAGATGGACACTGATGGACACAGATGGGTCGTGGCAGTGGCGACCATCGATTCCGTGCATTCGGTGCGCTCCGCGGTCAAACGTCCGGATTGTGACCACGGATTACACTGAGTACACGGAGTGAAACTCGACCGGATGCTCGAAACTGGGTCTTTGCTTCCCGAACTCCCCGGCCTTCCTGTTCACCTGACCCCTTACGCGAGGTTCCTTCATGATGCGCATTTCCCAAGATCCCCTCTCGAGAGGGATCGCGCGCAGCGCCGGGGTGTGGTGCGTCGTAGCGTGATCCCGGACGAAAAGCCTCGTAGGGGCGTGGCTCGTCCACGCCTCAAATTTCGTTCCGCGCTTCCTTACCCGCTCTACCGGCCGCGGGAACGTCGAGGCGACGTTGTCTTCTTCGCCGCCGCCGTGCTCTCGCGCACAATCAGCGGCGCCTCCATCGGGCCTGGCGTCTGCGCCTTCCCGTGCTCGAGGTAATCGATGATATATCGCGCGACGGCCTCGCCCATCTCGCGACTCGGCACCCGGATCGTGGTGAGCGGGGGATTCAGGTGCGCGGACATGTCCGTGTCATCGAATCCCGCGATGCTTAAGTCCTGCGGAACGGCGATGCCCAGGTGCCGGGCCTCGATGATGGCGCCGGTGGCGATGTAGTCGTTCGTGCAGATGAGCGCGGACGGACGATCCTTCCGCGCGGCCAGAATACGGCGCAGTCCGTCGCGACCGCTGGTGACATAACGGCTGTCAACCTGGGCGTAATGCGCGGGAGGGATCGTGATTCCCTCCTTGCGCAGCGTCTCCTGCACGCCGGCGATACGCTGCTGGATGCGATCGTTGCCCTCCACGAGATGCGCAATCATGCCGAAGCTGCGGTGGCCGAGGGAAAGCAGGTGACGCGTGAGCTGCACCGAAGCGGCGTGGTTGTCGAAACCGATGCACGGATGCCGGCGATCCCGGCCCGAGGTGTAAGTGATGACGCGCGGCACGCGGTAGGCGTCGAGCAGATCGAAGAGGGCAGGCGGGTGCGACTCGCCGATCAACACGAGACACTCGATCCCGCGTTCGACCATTTTGCGGGCCTGCTGCACGCGCCGTTCCGGGGAGGCTTCGTCGCAGGCGAGCAGCAGGGTCAGATGCGCCCGGCTCAGCTCGCGCTGCAGGGCATCAATCAGCACGCCGAAGTTCTGGTGGCCGAGGGTGGGGATGAGAATGCCGACCGTTCGCGAACGGGCGGACGCCAGGGCCTTGGCTGCGCCGTTGGGGATCCATTTCAGTTCCTCGATGGCGCGGAAGACGCGGCTCCGGGCCTGCTCCGACACGAGCAGCGGATCGTTCAAGACCCGCGAAACCGTGGCGCTCGAGACCCGGGCGCGACGGGCCACATCGGCGAGCCGGACGGGTTTGTGCGGACGAGTCACGCGGGCACGTTACGGAGCGAGGAATCGTTGTCACGGCAAACGCCGCCAAATCTTCTTGCCGGTCGGATGTAAGCGCTTTCATCGTTTTTGTCGCGTCGCTCTTACCCCTCTCTGCGTATGTCCCATCCCCTGTCCTCCGGTGTCATCGCCGCTGCCGTGCTTCCGTACGACGATAACGGCGCGATCGACTGGCCCACGCTCGATCGCTACATCCGCCAGGTCGCCGCCGGCGGCCCCAAGGCCATCGCCATGAACATGGCGGTCAGCGAGGTGAGCTGCCTGGAGATTCCGGAGCAGCTCGAGGTCATCCGTCGCTGCAAGGCGGCGATCGGTGGCCGCTGTTTGCTGCTCTCGGGCGTCAATGCCACGCACACCGCCGCCGCCGTCGCGCTGGCGCCGCAGTTGATTGCGGCCGGGGCGGACGGACTCGTGCTCTTCCCGCTGCTGCCCGCGTTCATCGGCGCGGTCACCGTCGACATGGTCGTCGATTACCATCGCGCGATCGCCGCGGTGACGACGTGCCCGCTGATCGCGTTCCAGACCGTCTTCAGCAAATACCCCAAGGGCACCATCACGGCGCTGTCGGCGATTCCGTCGATCGTCGCGATCAAGGACGCATCCTTCGACGTCGAGCAGACGCTCGACAACGTCCGCGAGGCCAACTCCGCCCCGCGGAAGATCGGTGTCCTCACCGGCAGCGACACCTTCATCCTCGAGGCCATGCTGATGGGCTGCGACGGCGCGCTGATCGGTTTCGCCGCCACGGCGACCGCCGAGATCGTCCGGATGCACAATCTCTCCGTCGAAGGGAAGATCACCGAGGCCTACGAGATCTGGCAGAAGATCGGGCCGCTGGCTCGCGTGTGCTGGCGGACGCCGCTCCGCGACTATCGCGTCCGGACGAAATACGCGCTGCAGCTCCAGGGCATTCTCCCGAACATGAAGGTGCGCCCGCCGTTCACGACGATCGCGCCGGCCGACCGCGCCGACATCGATGCGGCGTTCAAGGCGCACAACCTGGCCAGCCCCCGCTTTCACCCCGCCGGGAGCCCTGCCCGTGGCTGATTCCACGCCTGACAGTCGTCCGACCTACGGCGATCCGGCGGACGCGGCCTGCATCCAGGCCGAGCGGCTGCCTGGCTACGTGATGGTGATCCGGATTTCGCGGCCGGAGAAACGCAACGCGCTTAGCAATCCGATGGTCGTCGAAATGGGCCGGCTGCTCGCCGAGGCGCGTGACGACCTCGATGTTCGCTGCGTTGTGATCACCGGCGACGAGACCATTTTTTCCGCCGGGGCCGACATCAAGAATTTCCAGCAGTACGGCGTGACGCTCGTCGTTAACGATCCGCGCCGCGTTGAAGCCTGGAATACGCTGCAGACTTTCCCGAAGCCGCTGATCGCCGCGGTCAATGGCGTCGCCTATGGCGCGGGTAACGAGCTCGCGCTCTGCTGCGACTTCGTGATTGCCGGCGACAACGCGAAGTTCGGTCAGCCCGAGGTGAAGACCGGCGGCATGGCGGGCGACGGCGGCACGCAACGGCTGCCGCGCAAGGTTGGCCCGAATCTCGCCACCTACATGCTGCTCACCGGCGAACCCATCGACGCGGCCACGGCGCATCGTGTGGGCTACGCGGTCGAAGTGGTCCCGCCCGCCCGGACGCTCCCGCGGGCAGTTGAGCTGGCTCAACTGATTGCGTCCCGCGCGCCGATTGCCGTGCAGGGCACGAAGGCGTGCATCCAGGTGGCGGTCGGGGCTTCCGCGCTGAACGGGCTCGCCTTCGAGCGCGTGGCGATCCTCCGCAATCATATGTCGCAGGACCGACTCGAGGGCATGGCGGCCTTCCTCGAGAAGCGGTCCCCGAATTTCAAAGGCGTCTGAGTTCTCCGTCCCTTTTTCTCCATGCTGCTGAATCAAATGAAGGTGGTGAGTTTCTGCCACGTGCTCCAGGGGCCTGCGTGCACGCAGTACCTCGGCGACATGGGCGCCAACATCATCAAGATCGAACCGCTCGCCGGTGAGCGCTCCCGGCGCTGGGCCGGCGCCGACATGGGCGGGGCCAGCGGCCTCTATCTTTCGGCGTTCCGCAACAAGCGGCTGTTCGCCGTCGATCTTAAATCCCCCGAGGGCCGCGAGGTCGTCCTTTCGCTGGTCGAGAAGGCCGACGTCGTCGTGGAAAACTTCCGCCACGGTGTGATGGAGCGTCTCGGCCTCGGCTTCGAGGATCTCAAGAAGCGGAACCCGGAGATCATTTTTGCCAGCGGCACGGGCTGGGGGAGCGTCGGGCCGATGCTCGCCCGCGAGTCACAGGACCTGATCATCCAGGCCCGCACCGGATTGATGAGCGCGACCGGCCACCAGCATGGCCAGGCCAAGGCCGTCGGCTCGGCCATCATTGACCAGCACGCCGGCGCATTGCTCGCCATGGGCATCGTCGCGGCCTACGTCCGCAAACTGACCACCGGCAAGGGCGGTCGAGTCGAGAGTTCGCTTTTCACCGCCGGCTTCGATCTGCAGACCGAACCGCTGACGGTGTACATGTCGGTCCGTCCGGGCGCAAAGACGATGACCCGCGACCCGCATCTCGCGACGTGGTACCACCACGCTCCCTACGGCGTCTACACGCTCGCCGACGCCGAGATTGCCGTCTCCACGAATCCCGTCGCGAAACTTGCCGAGGCGCTCGACAGCCCGGAGCTGCGCGCGCTGCAGGACCTGCATCCATATCGTGATCGCGACCGCATCGCCGCGGTGTTCGCCGAGGTGGTGCGGCCGAGGAAATACGCCGACGTGACCGCGGCCTTCGACCGGCTCGCGATCTGGTATGGCAAGGTGAACGATTTCGACGAAGTGGCCGAGGATCCGCAGGCGAAGGCCGCCGGGGTTTTCCGCGAGGAAGACATCAACGGCCGGAAGGTCGTGCTCGTGAACCATCCCATCCGCTACGACGGCCAGACGCCGCCGTTGCGAATCAAGGGGCTCTCGATCGGCGAACACACCCGCGAGGTCCTCCTCGAACACGGTTATACCGCCGCGCAGGTCGATGACCTGCTCGCGCGCAACATCGTCGGGGCCCCGAAGGCGGCGGCCGCGCAACCCGCTCCGGCGAAGGCCTGAGAACGGTCAACCGATGAAACCCACCACTGCACCGCTGCAAGTCGCTCTCGTCGGATGCGGCTGGGCCGGCGGCTGGCACGCCGCTGATCTGAAACTGTTGCCGGAACTGTTTACGCTCGCGGTCTGCTGCGACACCAGCGCCGCGCGCGCCGAGGAGTTTGGCACGAAGTACGGGATTCCGGTTCGGCTGGCCGACTACGCGGCGGTGTGCGCGCGGCCGGAGATCGATGTTGTCGTGATTTGCACGCCGCCGGCGGTGCACCACGCGATGGTGCTGCAGGCGTTGGCCGCCAACAAACACGTCGTCTGTGAAAAGCCATTTGTGCGCTCGCTGGCCGAGGTCGACTCGGTCGAGGCGGCGGAGAAGCGCTCGAAGGGTCGGGTGATGCCGGTCTTCCAATATCGCTTCGGTCCCGGGCTCGCCAAGGTGCGGCACCTGATTCGCTCCGGCATCGTGGGTCGGCACTACGTTTCCTCGGTCGAGACGGCCCGCTGGCGCGGGGCGGATTACTATCGCGAGGCGTGGCGCGGGAAGTTTGCGACGGAACTCGGCGGCGTGCTCGTGACGCAGGCGATTCACATCCATGACATCCTTACCTGGCTTGTCGGTTCAGTCGCGACGGTCGCCGCCCTGAAGACGACCCGGGTGAACCCGATCGAGGTCGAGGACTGCGCGGTGGCCAGCCTGCAGTTCCGCGACGGTTCCCTGGCTTCGCTCACAGCCACGCTGGGGTCGGTGCGGCAGGTGACCCGACTCCGGCTCTGCTTCGAGCACGTGACTTTCCAGAAGCTCTGCGATCACGACGGCGAGAGCCGGCCGGCTGATGATCCGTGGGAAATCCTGCCGCGGACCCCGCAGATTGCGGCGCTGGTCAATGCGCGACTCGCCGAGGTCGCGCCCGGTCGCTCCTGGTTCGCCGGCCAGTACGAACAATTTCATCGTGCGCTCGCCACGGGCGAGCCGTTTGCCGTGACCATCGCCGATGCGCGGGCCTCGCTCGAATTGATCACCGCGCTGTATGAGTCGGGCGAAAACGGCACGATGGTGTCACTGCCGATTGGCCCGGACCATCCCCGCTACCACGGCTGGACGCCACGGGCGCCGGCCGCCGTTGCGCCATGAAATCCCAGCTCTGGAAAAGCGCGCTCAGCCCGGTCATCGGGATTTCGCTGCTCTTCGCGGTTTGGGAAATCGGCGTGCGGGTGACGAACGTCTCCGTCTTCCTGCTTCCGCCGCCGAGCCGGATCTTTCAGGAAATCTGGACGCACGGTCCCATGTTGATGCGGCACGCCTCGTCGACCCTCGGCATCATTCTCGCCGGCTTCGCGCTCTCCGCGATCATCGGGATTCCCCTGGCCCTCGCCGTGGCCTTCTCCCCGCTTTTTCGCCGCACCGTGTACCCGATGCTGGTTTTCTCGCAACTGGTGCCAAAGATCGCGCTGGCCCCGCTGTTCGTGATCTGGCTCGGCTTCGGCTTTCTGCCAAAGGTCCTGATTGCGTTCCTGCTCTCGTTCTTCGCGGTCGTGCTGCAGTCGGTGGTGGGCTTCACCTCGATTCGCCCCGAGCAGGTCCGCGTCGCGCGATCGATGGGCGCGAAAGGTGCCACGCTCTTCTTCAAGGTCCGGCTGCCGCAGGCGCTGCCGAACATCTTCGCCGGCTTGAAACTCGCCATGGCGTCCTCCGCCATCGGGGCGATCGTCGGCGAGTTTATCGCGTCCCAGCGCGGGCTCGGTTACCTCGTGCTCGTCGCCAACGGTGAGATGAACACACCGCTCTCGTTCGCCGGCATGCTGCTGCTCACGCTCATGGGCATCGTGCTCTATTTTGCCGTCGAGGGCGTCGAACGGCTGACGACCGGGTGGCACGTCTCGCAGCGGCTCAACCCGGCCCTCTGATCGCCATGACGAATCCCGCCCCCGAGGCCGCGGTGCCGGCTGCCGCGATGCACATCACGGCGTCGAAGGTCGGGAAGATTTATCCGGCCCACGATGGCGAGGTCGTCGCCCTCCGCGAGGTGTCCTTCGGCATTCGCGCCGGCGAGTTCCTCTCGATGCTCGGGCCGAGCGGATGCGGGAAGAGTACGTTCCTGCTGCTCGTCGCCGGCCTCGAGGCCCCCACATCCGGCGAAATCGCGATCGACGGCCAGCGGGTGACGGAGCCCGTGACCGATGTCGGCATCGTTTTCCAGGAGCACGGCCTCTACGACTGGCGGACCATTCTCGGGAACATCATGCTTCAGGGTGAGATTCGCCGGCTGCCGCTCGGTCCGCTCGAAGTGCGGGCCCGGGAACTTCTGCGGCGGACGGGGCTGGAGGAATTCGCGGCGAAGTATCCACACGAACTCTCGGGCGGCATGCGGCAGCGCGCCGCGATCTGCCGCGCGCTGGTCCACGATCCTTCGCTGCTGCTCTTCGACGAGCCGTTCGGTGCGCTCGATGCCCTGACCCGGGTGCAGATGCAGATCGATTTGGAAAAACTCTGGCTGCAGCGGCGGCAGACCGTGCTCTTCATCACGCACAGTATCGCCGAGGCCGTCGCGCTTTCGGACCGCGTTGCGATCATGTCGCCGCGTCCGGGGCAGATCGACGAGGTGCTGACGATCGATTTGCCCCGGCCGCGCGACAAGGCGGTCGTTGCCAGCAAGCGCTTCGCCGAATACTGCGACGCCATCACGGAACGTTTTATGGCGCGCGGCATCATTCAGTACTAGCCTGCCACCGGTTTACCCCGACCATGAATCGCCGAACGTTCATTTCTGCCGGAGCGGTCGCGGCGCTGGCCGGCGGAGTCCGCCTGCGGGCGGCCGGGGCGAAGATTCCCGCGCCGCTCGAGAAGGTCTCGCTGCGTTTCAACTGGTTCTGGGTCGGTGGTTGCGCCCCCGTGGTCGGTGGTCGCGAACGTGGTTTCTACCGAGACGCCGGCATCGATCTCACAGTAGGGCAAGGGAAGGGCTCCGGTGCCACGGTCCGGCAACTCGGCGCGAAGAACGATCATTTCGTCTGGGCCGACACCTCCGCCCTCGTCGTGGCCGCGGCCCAAGGCATCCCGGTGCGCGCCGTGATGGTGATGGCGAAGAGCAACCTCGGCGTGCAGTGGCTCGAGGATCGGACGAACATCCGCACGGTTCACGATCTGATTGGGAAGAAGGTTTCGGCCACGCCCGGCGACGGCAACACGCAGCTCTGGCCCGCCGTGCTGGCGGCGAACGGGATCAAACCTTCGGCGATCGAACTCGTCTTCCTCGACTCCAACGCCGCCCTCGCCGCGCTGCGGGCCGGCCGGGTCGATGCCTCGTTCTGCGGCGTGTCCGATCAGCCGGTCACACTCCGGACCGCGGGTCTGAAGGCGAAATTTCTCACCTTCGCCGAGATGGGCGTCCCGACGCTCGGCCAGGGCGTGTTCACCCACGTCGACACGATCCGCGACAACCCTTCCCTCGTGCGGCGGGTCGTCGCCGCCACCCAGCGTTCGTGGCAGGCGGCGTTGCAGGACCCGGGTGCCGCGGTCGACGCGCTCGTGCGTTATGCCGAGACCCCGGTGAATCCGGCGGTGCTGCGCGGCGGACTCGAGGTCTTCCAGGGGCTCTCCACGCGGGCCAATCCCATCGGCTTCATCGAACCGGCCGCGATGCAGCAGACGCTCGAGGTGCTGAAGCAGCACGGTGGCGTGAAAACGGATCTGCCGGCGTCAGCCTTCTACACGAATGAGTTCGCCGGTGCGCCGGCCTGAGTGCGCCCTCGATTTTACCCCATGCAAAGACGCGACTTTCTCAAAGCCGGAATCGTTGCCGGACTCGGCTGGCCTCTCGCAGCGCGGGCGGCCGCTGCCGCTCCGGATGCCGTCTCCATTCGTTTCAACTGGTCCTGGGTCGGCAACTACGCGCCAGTCGTCCTCGGCCGCGAACGCGGCTATTACAAAGATGTCGGCATCGACCTGACCGTCGGGCAGGGCAAGGGATCCGGCGCCACCATCCGACAGGCGGGCGCCAAGCTCGACACCTTCGTCTGGGCCGACACCTCCGCGCTCCTCGTCGTCGCCTCGCAGGGCGTGCCGGTGAAAGCCGTCATGATGATGACGAAGTGCAACCTCGGCGTCGTCACCTTGAAGGACCGGCTCGTGATCCGCTCGGCGCGCGATCTCATCGGGAAGAAGGTTTCGGCCACGCCCGGCGACGGTAACACGCAGATCTGGCCCGCGGTGCTGGCAGCGAACGGCATGAAGGCATCGGACGTGGAGCTCGTTTACCTCGACGGCACGGCGGCGGTCGCGGCGCTGCGCACGGGCCGGGTCGACGCGGCGTTCTGCGGGATTTCGGATCAGCCGGTGACGTTGCGCAAAGCCGGCTTCCCTGCGGTGGCGGTGACGTTTGCGGATCTCGGCGTGCCCACGCTCGGCTCTGCCCTGATCACGCACCAGGACACGATTCGAGAAAAGCCCGACCTCGTGCGCCGGATGGTCACGGCGACGCAGCGTTCCTGGATCGCTGCGCTCGAGGATCCGAAGGCGGCGGTGCAGGCGCTGGTGAAAATCGCTGAGACCCCGCTCAACGCGGAGCTCCTCGCGAACAGCCTCGAGGTGTTTCAGGGCCTCGCCACCGGCGCGAAGCCGACCGGACGCATCGAGCCCGCCGCGCTTCAGCAGACCCTCGACGTGCTCAAGCAGCACGGCGGCCTCAAGACCGACCGCCCTGCCGACGCGTTCTTCACGAACGATTTCATCGGCGCCTGAGGCCCGCGTTGTCGGGCCGCGCAATTGTAGGGCCGGCGCTCGCCGCCGGGCCTCCCCACCATTTCGAACCCCATCGTAGGGGCGCGCCTCGCGCGCGCCCGTCCGGTTCTGCCACTCTGCGCACTCCATGCACTCGGTGGTTAAACTCCGAATCTCTGGCCCACCGCGCCCCCGAATCCACGTCCCCGCGCCACTCGCTCACGCTCGCAGCCACGCGCGAGACGCCGGCCGCTCGCCTGAGTTTTTCGCTGCGCTCAGAATGACAAGCCAGGGAAACGCGGAGCCATGCCGGCTTACTTTCTCCAATCCAAAATCGAAAATCTAGTGCTTCCCCACATGCGCCGGCGTGATGTCAGCAATCTTCGGCGTACCGGCGTAACGCATCGCGAGTTGCAACTCGCGCCGGAGAATCTCGAGGACCGCCGCGACGCCTTCCTGTCCGAACGCACTCAGGCCCCAGACGTAGGGCCGGCCAATCAGCACGGTGTGCGCGCCCAGCGCCAGCGCCTTGAAGATGTCTGTGCCGCGCCGGAAACCGCCGTCGACGAGCACCGGGATCTTGCCGCCGACGCCGGCGACGATTTCAGGAAGGCATTCGATCGACGAACTGCCGATGTCGTCGGCCCGCCCACCGTGATTCGAGCACACGACCGCGGCGACGCCGTGCTTCGCGGCGAGTTCGGCATCCTCGCGGGTGACGATCCCCTTGATCACGATCTTCATCGAGGTCGTGTCCTGGAGCCGCTTCACGTAGTCCCAGTTCGTCGGTGGCTGAAACGCTGTCTTCGTTTGGTCCAAGCCCTGGAACATCGGCCGCCGGATGTTGCGCGTCTCAAGAGAGGTGTTGTCATGGCAGACTCGGCAGTCGCGTGAGTCCTGGGCCGAAAAGCGCTTCAGCGTCTCACGATTGCTGCCGCTGATCTGGTCGACGGTATAGACGAGGGCGGGACACCCCGCGGCCTCAGCCCGCTTCACCATGGCCCGCGACAGCGTCCAGTTGGTCGAGGCGTAGAGTTGGAACCAGATCGGGCTGCCAAAGGCGGCGTTGATGTCCTCGATCGAGGAGGTGGTCTGCGTCGACAGAATCTGCAGGTGCTTCTTCGCGCCGGCGGCCCTCGCCACGGCGATTTCGCCCTCCGGATGAAAGGCGCGCTGGCTGCCGATCGGCGCAAGGGCGATTGGCGTCGGCCAGCGCGTGCCGAGAAGCTCGACCGAGAGATCCGTCTTCGACGTGTCGACGAGCCGGCGCGGGCGGATGTAGAACTTCTCCATTCCCTCGCGGTTCGCACGGACCGTTACGTCCGCGTCGACGCCGGTGGCAATGTAGCCGAAGTGCGCGGGCGGGAGGATCTGCCGCGCGGCGTTTTCAAAATCGAAGACGTTCAGCGCGTCGCCCGGAGCGGCGATGACCGCATCTGCGGCCTTCGCGCCGGTGAGGCCGGCGAGCGGGCTGGCCGCCAGGAATTTCAAAAAATCGCGCCGGTTGGGGCTCGTTGACATGATGCGGGGAGAGGGTTTCCGAGGGGTTGGGGGAGTCGACTGCGGGAGTCCGCGTTGACCGGGGAATCCGGTTATCCTGCGTGCTTCGTATTGCCAAGAGTGAATCCCCTGAGATTTCCAATTTTGGATTTTCGATTTTCGATTGGCCCCGATCGTACCCAACCGGTCCTTCCTTCGTTCTTGTAGGCGTTCTCTCGTGCGACCGGGCCCGAGCATGAGAACGATGCCGAAACCCCGCCCAATGGAGGGCCGGTGCCCCCACCGGCCACTTCAAGACATCGCCTCCTCCCAAAACGACTTTCAGCTCGTCCGGCCTCCCTCGCTGGGCTTGCCTGCCCCGCACCGCGTCGCCGCACCGGCGCGCGTCTCTTCTTACCCCATGCGACTCCAGGACAAAGTCATCATCGTCACCGGCGGCACGTCGGGCATCGGCGAAGCTATCGCCGGCCGCGCCGTGGCTGAAGGCGCCCGCGTGCTCGTGCACGGCATCGAACGCGCCGATGGCGAGGCGGTCGTCGCCCGACTCGGAGCGCGCGCCGCTCTCCATCTCGACGATCTGCTCGATCCTGCGTCCCCGGAGCGAATCGTCGCGGCGGCGCTGCGCGCGTTCGGCCGGATCGATGGACTCGTGAACAACGCCGCCATCGTCGCGCGCGACACCCTCGCCACGGCCCGGCTCGATTTCTTCGAACGCATGATGGCCGTGAACCTCCGCGCCCCGCTGTTTCTCATTCAGGCCGCGTTCCCGCACCTCAAGGCCACGCAGGGCTCGGTCGTGAACATCGGCTCGATCAACGCCTACAGCGGCCAGCCCTCGCTGCTTGCCTACAGTTTGTCGAAGGGCGGTCTGCAGACTCTCACGCGCAATCTCGCCAACGCCCACTGCACCGACCAGGTCCGCTTCAACCACCTCAATGTCGGCTGGGTGCTGACCACGCGCGAGTATCACCACCAAATCGAGCACGGCATGCCGCCCGACTGGCCCGACAAGGTCCCGACTGTCTTCGCGCCGTCCGGGCGGTTGATCCGTCCGGAGGAAGTCGCTGCCGCCACGATCTACTGGCTCGGCGACGAATCCCGCCCGATCAGCGGCTCCGTGGTCGAGCTCGAGCAGTACTCCCTCTTCGGCCGCAACCCGGACAAGCAGTGAGGGAGAAGTGAGAATTAGGAGTTAAGAGTTAAGAAACGTGAGCTCTCACTTTTCGCTCCGGGCTCCCGGCCAGCCTATCCTTCTTCCACCTCCTAACTCCTAACTCTTAACTCCCACTTTCCCTGTGCCCCTCCTCGCCGCCTTCCCCAAAGCCTTCATGAAGCCGCTGTGCCGCGACGGCACCATGACGCTCGCACAGTGGATCGAACTCGCGGCGCCGCTCGGGCTCGACGGGCTCGAATACTACTCCGGCTTCCTCGAACTCGCCGACCCGAGCCAGTGGCCCGCCGCCCGCCGCGCCGTGGAGGCCCGCGGGATGGTGATACCCATGCTCTGCTGTTCCCCGGATTTCTCGCTGCCGGACCCGGAACTGCGTCGGCAGGAGATCGAACGCGAGAAGAACTGGATCCGGATGGCCGCCACGCTCGGGGCGAAATACTGCCGCGTCCTGTCTGGGCAGCGCCGCCCCGAACTCACCATCAACCAGGGCCTCGATCTCGTCGTGGGGTGCATCGAGGCCTGCCTCCCGGAGGCGGAGGCGTGCGGTGTCACATTGATTCTCGAGAATCACTACAAGGACGACTTCTGGAGCTACCCGGAGTTCGCCCAGAAGATGGATGTGTTCTGTGCACTCGTGGATCGGATCCGTCATCCGCGTTTCGGCGTGAACTACGATCCCAGCAACGCTTTCCTCGCCGGTGACGATCCCCTCGAGCTCCTGCGCCGCGTAAAGGATCGTGTCGTGACGATGCATGCCAGCGACCGCAGCCTGATCTCCGGCACGATCGAGGATCTGCGACGCGAGGAAGACGGTGCCGAGGGCTACGCGAAGCGGCTGCGCCACGGCGCGATCGGCCGCGGCCTGAATGACTACGATGCGATCTTCCGCGAACTCCGCGGCGCGGGTTTCAACGGCTGGGTCAGCATCGAAGACGGCGTCAACGGCATGGACGAACTCGAGGAAAGCGTCCGCTTCGTGCGGCAAAAACTGAAGACTTACTGGCCCGCGTAAGGGCTCAGCCGGGAGTATGCAGTTGAATGTAGGGCCGCCGCTCGCCGGCGTGGCGCTTCGCGAATGAAAGTCGTGGCATGGCGACTAGCGCCAGCCCTACATCTGATGGTTTTCTTGCCCGCCCTCGTGTACGGACCTTCAACTGCATGGGTCCGGCTGGAAAATCACTTCATCGACCCGAACCGCGCATGATCTGCCGCGGTGCCGGGTTTGAGGACCTGGATGGTGGTCGCGGAACCGAGGCCGTTGTCGCCGGCCCAGGAGCGGAGGGCCCAGACGATCTTCTTCGCCGGATTCACCTCGATGGCCTGCACCGGTGCGTCCTGCTCGGAACTCGCGCCGGGCTGCCAGCGGGCTTCATTGTTGATGAGCGTATTGCCGTTGGGGAGCCGCGTTGCGACCTGCCACTTCGTCATCACATAGCCCTGCGCCTCGGCATCCGCCTTGGTGAAAGACCACACGGTTTCGCCCTTGGGATTCAACTCGCGGGCTTCCATCGCGGTGAGGTTGACCAGCGTGTTGCCGTTGCGAAGGCGTTCGACGGACCACGGACGATCCACTTTTGCGGACCAGATCTGTTTTCCGCTCTCGTCGAACTCGATCACGCGGTTGGCCTCGAGATACGCGATGACGGCGGTGCCGGTCGGCGTGAGCCGCAGCCGGCGCATCTGCATGTGGACGTAGCGCGGCTCCTTCTGGCCAAGGTTCGATTCCTCGCCGAGTGGGATGGCGATCTCCTTCTCGAATTTTCCGGTGCCGATGTTGGCCACGATGATCTTGCCGGTGGGCGCACCGGTCTGGAGGAAGATGACGCGGTCGGTGCCGACGGCCTGCGCGCCGTGGATTTCATGCTCCTCAGGCTTCACGTCATAGCGCCAGACGATCTTCTGATCCGGGCTCACCAGTCGCACGCCGTACGAGTGGGCAAAGAGGACGTTGCCGTTGGGCAACAGGGTGGCGTCGCTGATTTCGCCGCGAGCGGCCGGATCGTTGTAACGCCAGACGACCTTGCCGCCGCGGACAATCTGCACGCCCTTCTCGCGGAAGGCCTGCTGCCCGGCGAAGAGGAAGTCATGCTCGGCGAGTCCCTTGCCGGGGAGCGTCGCGGGCGCCTGGGGCTTGTCGTACACGAGCGCCTTCTTGGCAGCCTTTTTGGGCATGTCTTGCGACCAAAGCGGAGCGACCGCGACGAGACCGAGAGCGAGGAAACGGAAGAGACGGGTTTTCATGGGGAAGTAAGAACCAAGCGGGCAGAAGGAGGAAACTGCTGTGGGGGCACCACTAATTCGCACTGATTGGTCGCCAATCCGACCGATGGCTTCGAGCCCAATCGGTGAACCACTAATTGACGCTAATGGGCGCTAATCCGAGCCGGGTAAAACCACTAACGCTCACTAAACGGGGCACTAACTCGGAGGCCCGAGACATCAGTGTCCAATTAGTGAAAATTAGTGGTTCAAGCGGGATTGGTGTCCGGATGGCTTCTTAATTCTTCCCTCTTAATTCTCACTTTCCCACTCTCAGTCTCATGCGTCTTGTCGTCCTCTCCCTCGCGCTCGTTCTCAACGCATTCTCCGGCGGGCTGCCTCCGGTCACCGAGGGCGACTTCGTGGCGCGGAACTTTGCCTTCGCTTCGGGCGAGACGATGCCAGAGCTGAAACTGCACTACCGGACACTTGGACGAGCGCAGCGGGATGCGGCGGGCGTGGTGCGCAACGCCGTGCTCATCATGCACGGCACGGGTGGCGACAGCACCCAGTTCCTCCGGTCGGAGTTTGCGCAGGAACTCTTCGGTCCGGGGCAGCCGCTCGATGCGACGAAGTACTTCATCATCCTGCGCGACGGGATCGGTCACGGGCAGTCGGGCAAGCCGAGCGACGGGCTCCGCGCCAAATTTCCGCGCTATGGCTACCGTGACATGGTGACGGCCGATCACCGGTTGCTGACCGAGGGACTGGGCGTGAATCACCTCCGGCTCGTGATGGGCACCTCGATGGGCGGCATGCACACGTGGGTCTGGGGCGAAATGCATCCGGAGTTCATGGATGCGCTGATGCCACTCGCGAGCCTGCCGGTGCAACTCGCGGGCCGGAACCGGGCCTGGCGGCGCGTCATGACCGAGGGCATCCGGACCGATCCGGAATGGCAGGGCGGCAATTACCAGACCCAGCCGCGCTCGCTGCGGACGGCCGCGGGTCTATTGTACTTCATGGCGAGCAACCCCGCGCTGCGGCAGGCCGAGGCGCCAACCCGCGAGGCGGCGGACACGGCGCTCGATGCGTTCGTGGCGAACTACCTGAAGACTGGCGACGCGAACGACCTGCTGTACGCCGTCGAGGCGTCATCGGACTACGATCCCAATCCCGGCCTCGAGAAGATTTCCGCGCCGCTGCTCGCGGTGAATTCGGCCGACGACCTGATCAACCCGCCTGAACTCGGCATCCTGGAACGGGAGATCAAGCGCGTGAAAAACGGCCGCGCGATCGTGTTGCCCTTCAGCCCCGAGACCCGCGGCCACGGCACGCACACGGTGGCAGGGCTGTGGAAAGGGGAGCTCGAAGCGCTCCTCCGGCAAAGTAAGAAGTAGGACTTGAGAAGGAAGACGCCGGGCGAAGTTCACCGGGATTGAATTTCGGTGAACCCGTCCCGTCGATTAGCGAACGAAGTGTGCCCGGCAGGCGAGGTATCGGGGTGCGCCGACTGACCGAAGAGCAGGTACAGGGTTCCCGCCCGGTGAACCTTCGGGCGCCGCAGACGTCAGTGGAGGGAGTCCGTCGGACAATCCATGCCGCGAAACCTCCCAGATCTCTCGGTTTTAAATTCGGCCGGAGGCGTGTCCGGGAGAACAAAGGTTCCGGTGCCGCGCAGTGCGCTGGAGACGCTGCTGTTTCGCGATCCGCGAACAGGGTGGGTGGCGCGGCGGCTGTTCGTAGGGATCGTGCTGGTGATGCTCGCCGTCGTGGCAGGGTTCGTCTTCATGGATTTTAAGTGGCGCGTCCTTGCCGGCTGGATCCATTGGAGCCGGGTCACGGCTTGGATTCACGAACTCCAGCCCGCGCTGGTGATACCGGGGATGGCAGTGTTGCCGATCTTCGGATTTCCGGTGACGATCGTCTATGCGGTGGCGGGCGCGCGTTTCGGCCCGGTTTGGGGCGGGGTGGTGGTGGCGTTGGCCACGGCGGTGCATCTGCTGGGGGCATACGGAATCACGCGCAGCGTGTTGCGACAGCCACTGCAGCGGTTTGTCGACCGGCGGCACCAGCGGTTGCCCGAAATTCCCGAGGAAGAGCAAATCCCGGTGGCGCTCGTGGCGACTCTGGTGCCGGCGGTGCCGTATGTGATCCGGCTCTATCTGCTGGCGCTCGCGGACCTCCGGCTGCGGGTCTATTTCTGGGTCTGCCTCGTCGTGTATGTCCTGCGGTCCTACGTCACGATTCTGCTGGGCGATCTGAGCAGCGAACCCAGCGGGCGCCGGTTGATCCTCCTGCTCGGTGTCGATGGGCTCGGAATCGTGATCAGCGCCCTGTTGATCTGGCGGCTGCGCGCGCATCACCAGCGCTTTCACGGCCCGCCGACTGGACAGGTTCAGCCGGCGCCGGGGGCCGGAAACCAGTAACCGGAGACTGCACCTCACGTACTACCTGGATTCCGAAGCTAAACGGTTTGGCGTGGCCCTGTCCGTGAGGACAGGGACTTCTTGATCGCTTCGCCTCAATCCGTCCCGCTGCTCACGCAGCGGGACAGCATCCGGCGCTCCTCCAAAGTCCACTTACTGCCGGATGAAGTCGTCGTCGGGCCAGACGCGCGGGCCGATGAAGTCGCCGCGCGGGTCGGCTCGCAACGGCGGCACGAACAGCGGGGCGTCGTCGTTGCCGCTGAGGTGGCTTTCGCCGTAGCCGAGAGTGACGGAGTAGCGCTGGGCGGGGTCGGCCATGTTCACGACCAGCGATCCGCTTTTCACATTGTAGCCCTTGCCCCAGCCATAGCTGAGCGAAACGGAGCCGTGAACCTCAAGGCCCTTCTGGGCATCGCGCGTGGGCCGCGCCGCAGTTCGATGCGACACGAACACAGGTGGAGCGAGCAAGGTGCGCGCGAGGTCGCCCGCGGAGTGCTTTTCGACGGCCGTATCGAGCCGGGCGAGTTGCTCGGTCGTAAGGGTGGCGAGTCCGGTGTTCGTGCGTTCGCCGACCGTGAGCCGGGTCGAGAAACGCGCGGGAGCCTTGGCGGCCTCGGTCTCGGGATCGAGCCGGGATGACACCTCGCGGCGGACGAGGGCGTCGAGAATCGCGAGTTGATCCGAGTTCAACCGCTCGACGCCGGTGGCAGCGCGCTCGGTCGGCCCGAGCGACTGGGAAAAGCGGATATCATCACCCGCCGCGCGAACCGGCCCGCTCAGGGCGAGCCAGCCGAGAAGGAGGAGACACCACACGCGGAACATGAGCCGACGCTGCAACACGGCGAACTGAGACTCACGCCAAATCCCGCGGTTCCGCTTGGAATTGCCGAGGGGCGAATTCCGATTGCCGATTGGCCGAGACTGCGAGCGAAGCGCGGAGCCAGAGCGAGCAGTGGTATCTGGCCACAAGCAGGTTCCGCCGGGACAAGGCGAAGCAGGTGCGGACCCCAACGCGGTCGGCGGGTCACGGGTGGCGGGTGTCAGTTCATCCGATTATCGGCAAGTCCTGCCTTCGGGATCCGAAACGAAGCTGTCGTTGCATCGGATCCAAATGTTCTACGTCATGCCCGGTTGCGGCCCGCTGGCCGTACCCCGCCAAACCCCTATCCAGCTTTTACCTGTCCACATGCTTCCCTACGCGCTGACGATTTTCACCGGTGCCTTTCTGCTCTTTCAGGTTCAGCCCCTCATCGGGAAGTACATCCTGCCCTGGTTCGGCGGTGGCCCGGGGGTGTGGACGACGTGCCTGCTGTTTTTCCAGACCGTGCTGCTGGGCGGATACGCCTACGCGCACTTCACGTCGACGTACCTGAAGCCGAAGCAGCAGGCGATTCTGCACTTTGTGTTGTTGGGACTCTCCGTGGCGCTGCTGCCGATCACGCCCTCGGACGCCTGGAAACCGCATCCGTCCGGGGACCCGACCTGGAGCATTCTCCTCCTGCTCGTCGCCACGATTGGACTGCCTTACTTCGTCCTCTCCTCGACGGGTCCGCTGATGCAGCAGTGGTTCAGCCAGACCAATCCCGGTGTGTCTCCGTACCGGTTGTACGCGCTGTCGAACGTAGGTTCGCTGCTCGCGCTGCTGAGTTATCCGTTCGTGTTCGAGGTGAAGTTTCCCCGTCACACCCAGGCCAACATGTGGTCCGCCGGCCTCGCGGTCTTCGTGGTGTTCTGCGGCTTTTGCGCGTGGCAGGTGTGGAAGCTCGGCCAGCGCGTCCCGGTTGTGACGCCTCCTGCGCCCGCTCCGGAGCCAGCACCGTTGGCGGACGGCGCGGTGCTTTCGGGCGAAGCCACGCCGGCGGTGGCAGCCAGCTCGGAATCGGTCGAGAACCCGGATATCTCGGATAAACTGCTGTGGATCGGACTCCCGGCCGTGGCGTCGGTCCTGCTGCTGGCAACGACGAACAAGCTGTCGCAGGAAGTCGCAGTCATCCCGTTCCTGTGGGTGCTGCCGCTCAGCCTCTATTTGCTGACATTCATCATCTGTTTTGATCACGCCCGTTGGTACAATCGTGGCGTGTTCAGCGCGCTGCTCGTGATCGGTGGCGCGATGATTGCGCAGATGCTGCCACTGGGGAACGAGGTTCCGATTCGGATCCAGATCATCGGCTACACCGCGACCCTGTTTGTCGCATGCATGGTGTGTCACGGTGAACTTTACCGGTTGAAGCCGCTGCCGCGGCAGCTGACGTCCTACTTTCTCTATATTTCGTTCGGCGGGGCACTGGGCGGGTTCCTGGTGGCGGTGGTGGCCCCGGCGATCTTCGACGATTACCGCGAGCTGCAGATTGGCCTGTGGATCCTGAGCTACCTGGTGGCCGTGGTGTGCTTTCGGCACCAGAGCCGGAGCCTCGCCGTCGGTGCGGCCCTTGGCACGATCGCGCTGGCGCTCGTGCTGCCCTGGCTGTCGTCGCACTACGACGGCGGCAGCGGCCTCTGGACGGAACTCCGGGAATTTTTCACCGAGAAGAAGTGGTATGTGCTGGTCGCCGTGGCGGCGCTGCTTGTCTGCCTGATCGACTGGCGGCAGCGCTCGCTGTTGCGGACCTGGCAGCCGCGTATGGCGGGTTTGATCATGGTGCTGTCGATGGCTCTGGGTGTGCTCTTCATGATCCAGTGGCGCGACCGCGGCAGCGTGCAGATCATCAATTCCTCCCGCAATTTCTACGGCACGCTGAAGGTCTTTAACTACTATCCCTTCGACGAGCAGGATAACTATCATCTCCTGCTGCACGGGGCGACGACGCATGGGCTGCAGTTCCAGAATCCGGAGCGCTCGATGATGGCGACGACGTATTATCCGCCCTCGAGCGGGATCGGCATGGCGATCAACAACCTGCCGGAAGGCGCGCGCCGCCTTGGCCTCGTCGGCCTCGGAACCGGCACGCTGGCGGTTTATGGACGGGCGGGGGACCATCTGACGATCTACGAGATTAATCCGGCGGTGGAGACCCTGGCCCGGACGTTCTTCACCCATATCGAAAAGACCCCCGCGAAGGTCGATGTCCTGATGGGCGACGCCCGCCTCACGATGGAGAACGAAATCGCGGAGAACCGTTCCCCGCAGTACGACCTGCTCGCGCTCGACGCCTTCAGCAGCGATGCCATCCCGGTGCACCTGCTGACGAAGGAGGCGTTTGAGATCTACCTGAAGCAGCTCAAGCCCGACGGCGTGATCGCGGTGCATATCTCGAATCGTTATCTCGATTTGCGGCCCGTGGTGGAGAAACTCGCCGAGCACTTTGGCATGGGGGTGGTGAGCATCTCGGACGACAAGGAACCGGAGTGGTGGATCTACGCCACGACCTGGATGCTGGTCTCGAAGAACCAGGCCTTCCTCAACCAATCTGTGATTCGCGAGGCGGCCGAGCCCCCGCTGGCCCTGTCCAAGCCCATGCCCCTCTGGACCGACGATTTCACCAACCTGTATTCTATCCTGAAGTAGTCTCCTTGCGCCCCGGAAGCCCGCCAGACGGTACTTGCGTACGGGGCAAGGATTCCTAGTTTCCCGACGCGGTGAAACACCACCGCTCTCCAACGTCAGCGTCACCATTCATTATGAAACTCCTCACCTTGTTGATTGCCGCCGCCCTCCTGACCGTATCCTCCGTCTTTGCCGCCGCCGAAGCCGCGGCGCCGAAGGATTCCAAGGATGCCGGCAAAGCTGAAACCTTCACCGGCTGGGGCCAATGCGCGAAGTGTTCGCTCGGCCTGACCGCCTCCTGCCAGGGCGCGCTCGTCGTCACCAAGGACGGCAAGGAAGAGACCTTCTTCCTCGCGCAGAATCCCCTCAGCCAGGACTACCACTCCAACCTGTGCAGCGGGCAGATGGAAATCTCCGTCACCGGCGTCGCCAAGGGCCCGGTCGGCGAGCGTGAAATCACCGCCTCCAAGATCGAGGCCGTGAAGAAAAAGTGATGCGGCTGCGCCTGATCGCGCTGACGTTTAGTCTTTCAACGGTCGCGGCTGGTGCCGCGGCCGTTTTTGTTGGCGAACCCGAGCACGTGCGCGAAGTGGAGCGGCTGCGGACGGAACGGCTCGAGCAGCTCACCGCCCCCGATGGCTGGCTCGCCTTGGTGGGGCTGCATTTTCTCCAGCCCGGCGACAATCGCGTGGGTCACGGCGCGGCCAACGACGTGGTGCTCGCCGGAGGTCCGGCGGAACTCGGCACCGTGACCGTGACCGCGGATGGCAGGGTGACTCTGCGTCCGTTGGCCGGTCACGACGTGCGCGTGGACGGGCGGGACGTTTCCGGGGTGGTGGAACTGCGCGTCGAGGTGGGAACCGTGAAGCCTTCGCTCGTCACGACCGGCACGCTGACGTTCTTCGCCATTGAACGGGGCGGTCGAAAGGCGTTGCGCGTCCGCGACACCGCGGCGCCGACCCGCACGCACTTTGCCGGGCTCGACTATTTTCCGATCGACCCCCGCTGGCGGATCGAGGCGCGGTGGCTGCCCTACGAAAGGGCGCGAATGGTTCCGCTGACCAACATCCTTGGCCAGGCGGAGATGACCGTCATGCCGGGCCGGGCGGTATTCGACTTCGAGGGCCGGACCTACGAACTGCTCGCGATCGATGAAGGCGATGCGGACACGCTCTTCTTCGTGATTAGCGACGCGACGAGCGGCCGCGAGACGTACGGCGCGGCGCGGTTTCTTTATGCGGCGCGGCCGACCGGGGACACGATCGTGCTCGATTTCAATCTGCTCTATAATCCGCCGTGCGCGTTCACGGCCTTCGCCACCTGTCCGCTGCCGCCGAAGGAAAACCGGCTGCCCTTCGCGATCCCCGCCGGCGAGAAAAACTACCGGAGTGGTAACCACTAATTGGCACTAATCGGTCACTAATCCGAGCCCGGGCAAGGGATCGAATATCAGTGAGCAAATAGTGGTTCCACGTCTTAGGCGGCTTCTCTTTTAACCACTAACTTTCACTAACCGGGCACTAACTCGATCTCCGCAGAGCGACTTTCGTCCGGAGGGAGTGAAATCGCTGATGCTCGGAAGCGAATCCGAGGCTGTGTTCTCTGCCGGGAGTTAGTGTCCCGTTAGTGAAAGTTAGTGGTTCAACGTCTCGCTCGAATTAGTGCTCAATTAGTGAGCATTAGTGGTTCACCTCCGCTCGTCGAAATTAGTGGTTCACCCGCTCACTCAGCGGTGCCAGCTTCCGATTCACGTATGCCACACCCCAAATCCGGCTCCGTTACACCCTCGTCGCCGTTGAAGCGGCGCGATTTTCTCACCCAGGCGGCCCTTGGCGCCGCGACCCTCGGACTCGTCTCATCTCCCGCGTTGGCGGCGGCGACGGCCGAGCGAAGCAGTGGCGCGCGGCGTCCGATCCTGATGAAGGTCGGACATCAGCACGATCATTCGGAGAACACGCTCCGGGCGCTCGCGGCGTTCGGCGTCACGAACATCTGCACCGGCCAGTTGGGCCGGAAGATCGAAGGCTGGAGCGTGGACGAACTGCAGCGGCTGCGGAAACACGTCGAATCGTTCGGCATCAAGGCGGACTGCGTGCCGCTCCCGATGAACTCGAACTACATCACCAAAGCCGAGACGCCGGAGATCCTGCTCGCGAAGGATCCGGAGCGGGACAAGGCGATCGAGGATATCTGCACCATGATCCGGAATTGCGGCCGCGCCGGCATCCCGATGGTGAAATACAATCTCACCTTTATCGGGGTCGTCCGCACCGAGCGCACGGTCGGCCGCGGCGGCGCGAGCCTGAGCGCCTTCGACTACAGCAAGTCCGTCCAGGAGCCGGCGCTCACGGAGGCCGGTCCGGTCAGCGAGCAGGTCTATTGGGACCGCATCGAGTATTTTCTGAAGCGCGTGGTGCCCGTGGCGCATGAGGCGAAGGTGAAGATCGCGCTGCATCCGCAGGATCCCGGCATGCCGAAGGATCGCGGCTGGCGCGGTGTGCACACCGTGCTTGGATCCGTCGACGGTATGAAGCGCTTCGTCGACACTTCGCCGAGCCCGTATCACGGCTTCAACTTCTGCCAGGGCACGGTCACCGAGATGTTGGAGAATCCCGCGGAGGAAATTTTCGACGTCATCAAATATTTCGGCAGTCGCGGGAAGATCTTCAACGTGCACTTCCGCAACATTCGCGGCCGGTTCCTCAAGTTCGAGGAGACATTCCCGGATGACGGTGACATCGACATGCCGCGGGCGCTCCGGACTTATCGCGAGGTCGGATTCGACGGTATGGTGATGCCCGATCACGTGCCGCAGATCGTCGGCGATCCCGGCGGGCAGAAGGGCTTCGCCTTCTGCTTCGGCTACATTCAGGCGCTGATGCAGGTGCTGCGCTCCGAGACCTGAGCGTGCCGCGCGGAGCGGATTGAAGTAGCGCCGGTCTCCAACCGGCGAAAGACGGAACGCCGCTCCTAACGATCTTCGCCGGTCAGAGACCGGCGCTATTCGGTGCGCACCGGGTCGACGTCCCGGGCAACAGACACGGGCGCTGCGCGCCAGCCATCTGGAGCCGGTGCGGTGCAGTGGAACGAAATCGGCGGGTGTGGGCACCCGCCCTCCATGGTTGGCGGATCGTTGAGATTTCCGTTCGCTCTCTTCTCAAAGCGCAATCCATGGAGGGACGGTGCCCCCACCGTCCACGATCTCCTTACGTCGGACGGAACGTTCACCCATCAGTGTAGGGCTGCCGCTCGTCGGCAGGCCTTGCACGCCGTTCGAAGGAGAGGCCCGGCGGCGAGCGCCAGCCCTACATTCGACTGCATCGTTCCCGCTCGAGCGGGGTGCCCGAAGGGCGGGGTAGGTCGAACGTTAAGGCTGAATCATGGCGACCGCGCACCAAGTGCTCCCCCAACTTCCGGGCTTTGGCGGCGTTGTTGTCGGGCGGAGAAAGCGCGGGACTCGCCGGCGTTCGCGGATGAACCGCGAATAAAAAACACGAACCCATGAAATCATTGTTCAAGTCCTGCGCGGCACTCGCCGCTTTTGTCCTGTTGTCGACGGCTGTCTGGGCTGCGGATCCCTCCGGCACCTGGAAGTTCAGTCCGGGCGGCGATGCCCCCGAGAGCACACTGGTCCTCGCTGTCACCGACGGCCGGCTTGGCGGCTCGATCATCACGCCGGGTCGGAACGGCAAGGAGTCGTCGATCAAAGTCGCCAGTGCCTCACTGAAAGGCGACGTGGTGAGCTTCACGGTCAATCGCACCGTGAAGAAGGAGAAGGTGGTGACGAAGTATTCGGGTCGTCTCGAAGGCGACACGATCACCGGCAAGATCGAAAGCCCGGCCGGGGCCGACGGCACCAGCCTGGCCCGCGAGTGGGTGGCGCACCGGAGTCGGTAGTTCCGCCGAAGGGGCGGAGGCGATCGGGTAGTTCCGACGCCTCCGCTTCCTTGGAGCAGATTAAGTTGAAGTGGAGCCGACCAGAAATTGCGGGCGCGCACGAGGCGCGCCCCTACATCGATCGTCATTTCGTCTCGGGGCGTGCCTCGTGCCCGCCCAAATATGGCTACGGTATTCTTCAACCCGCTCTAGAGTGGCGCCGGCCTCTGACCGCAGCCGGCCCTACACCGATCCGTGGACGTTCCGTCGCATGTTCGGCAGCCCTGGACGGTGGGGGCACCGTCCCTCCATGGATTGCTCTTGGAGAGGAACGCTAACGGATGTCTGAACGATCCGCCTACCCTGGAGGGCGGGTGCCCACACCCGCCGATTTCGTTCCACTGCCTCGTTCCGGCTCGAGACGGGTGCCCGAAGGCCGGAGTCTGTGGCTCGATACCTCCGATGAGACGGCTATCGTCGGAGATCGGCACCACTTCCCTTGCTCCGGCTCGCGCACCGCGCGAGCCGCTTAGAAGTTGAACTGATCGATGTTCGCCTTGTTGAAGACGAACGGCGTCCCGAGAACGATGTTGTCGCCGGTGATTTGGAACGTGCCGAGCGTTCCGGCTTTCAAGGTCTTGGCGCCCGGTTTGAGTTCGCCCTTTGCCAGCGCAGCGGCCGCATAGATCGTGAGGTAGCCGAGATCCTCCGTCTTCCACAGAATCACGCTGTCGGTCACGCCGTCGTGGACATAGCGGCGGTTCTCGCTCGGCAGGCCGAGGCCGATGACCTTCACCTTGCCGGCCTTGCCCGCCTGTTTCACGGCCTCGGCCGCACCGGGGACGGCGGGCGAGCAGATCGACATGATGAGCTTCAGATTCGGATTCGCGCTCATCAACGCGGTCGCCTCGGACTGCGCCTTGTCCTTGAGGTCATCGGACGGGCGAACCGCCACCATCTTCATCTTCGGATACTTCTTCAGCCGCTCCTCGATGTGCTTCATCCACTCGCGTTGGTTGCCGGCGGTCACCGTCGCGGTGATGACGGCGAACTCGCCTTCCTCGTTCAGGAGTCGGGCGGCTTCGTCCATCAGCTTGTAGCCGATGCCTTCCGGCGTGGCCTGATTGACGAAAAATGACCGGGCATCCGGCATCGCGTCGGCATCGAAGGTTACGATCTTGATCCCCTGGCGCTGCGCTTTCCGGAGCGCGGTGGAAATGCCTTCCTTGTTCTCCGCCGCGACGGCGATGACGTCGACGCCGAGCGTGATCCAGTTCTCGACGATCTCATTCTGCTTCGCGGCGTTGCTGTCGGTGGGGCCGTCGAACAACAGGTCGACGCCGAGTTCCTTGGCGGCCTTGTCGGAGCCGACCTTGCAGGCGATGAAGTAGCCGTTGCCCTTGGACTTGGGCAGCAGGCCGATCATCAGCTTGTCGGCTGCGAGGGCGGGGCTGAGAACGGCGAAGAGCGCGGCGAGGACCGCGGTGAAACGCAGGAATGGGGTTTTCATGGGACGGAAACGGGGGGGGCGGGACGGGGGCGAAGTCGGGAAACGATTCGGGGAATGACGCTGGCCGTCAATGCCACCAACAGAAGCGCGCCCGTCAAGACGCCGGACAACTCCTCGGCGGCGTTCAGCCGGATGACGATCGGGAGTGAGGCGAGTCCATTCTTGAGCACGGCAATGGCAGCGACACCCAGCAGGGTGCCGTGCACGCTGCCAGCTCCGCCGAAGATGCTCGTGCCGCCCAGCACCACGGCCGTGATGGCAAAGAGTTCGTATCCGAGTCCGGCGTCGGCCTTCGCCTGGCCGAGCCGCGCCGTGTAGATCACCGCGGCAACGGCGGCGATGAAACCGGCGAGGATATAAACGAACGCGAGCCGGCGATTCACGGGCAGGCCCGCATAGCGCGCTCCTTCGGGGGAGAAACCGATCGCACGGAAACTGCGGCCGAGCGTGGTGCGGTGAACGAGCAGCCAGACGGCGACGGCGGCGAACGCGAAGACCCACGCCTGGGTCGGCAGCCCGAGAGCGCGTTCCTGACCAAGGGCGAGAAATCCGGTTGGAAAATCCGTATAGGTCACCGCGCCCCGCGTGATCGCTTCGGCGAGTCCGCGGAAGAGCGAGAAGGTCCCCAGCGTCACGATCAAGGGCGGCAGTCGCAGCGCCGTGATGAGGACCGCGTTCAGCCCGCCCGCGGCGGCGCCGCAGGTCAGGGTCAGCGCCATCGCGAGGGGAATCGAGAGGCCGACGTCGCGCCACAGTCCACCGAACACGATCGCGCACAGCCCGAGCAACGAGCCCACTGAGAGATCGATGCCCGCGGTGAGGATCACCGGGGTCAGCGCGAGGGCGAGCAGGCCGATTTCACAGGTGTGTCGGAGAATGTCGAACTGCCGGTCGAGAGTGCCGAAGCCCACGACCACGCCGCGGCGGTTCGTGCTCGTGCCGGCCCAGTAAAAGAACAGCCACTCCGCCACCAGGACCAGGAGGAGAATGGTCTCGTGCCGTCGCAGCAGCGCGAGCCAGGCGCGGGGAGCAGGGGACGTGGGGGTGGCGACGCTCATCGGTCAATGACTGCGGGCCGGATGCTTCGGGGCACGGCCCCGGATGCTGTCGGTGACGACCGCGAGGAGGATGATCGTGCCCTGGATCGCCTTTTCCCAGTAGGCCTCGATGCGCAGATGGATGAGGGCAGGCGCGATCGCCGCGAGCAGGAGCAGGCCAACGAAGACGCCCCAAAGATTCCCACGGCCGCCGGAAATCGCGACGCCGCCGACCACCACGGCCGCAATCACCTTCAACTCGAGTCCGCTGCCGGAGAGCGGTTGGACTTGCGGGGCTTGTACGAGATTGAGCGCCGCCGCGAATCCAGTCAGCGCGCCCATGACCACGAAGACGAGGAAGGTGCCGAGTTGCGGCCGAATCCCCGCGAGCCGGGCCGCCTCGGCATCGCTGCCAATCGCGTACACCCAGCGTCCCGCGGTCAGTCGGCGAAGCGCGAGGCCGAGGAGGACGGTGAGCAGGACCGCGATGGCCACAACCAGCCACTGTCCCTGGAGCTGGCTCAGACCGAACCACTGCACTCCATCCGGCAGATTCACGAACACGCCTTGTTGCTGGAGGTTCAACCCCTGGCGCAGCGTGACCATCATCGCGAGGGTCACGACGATCGAGGGAAGCTGGAGGCCGGCAATCAGGACGCCGTTGATCGCGCCCAGCAGGGCGCCGATCCCGATCGCGGCGGGCACCACGAGAAAGAGCGGGACCTTGGCTGCGGCCATCAGTCCGGCCGCGACGCCGCAGACGGAAAACTGCGAGCCGACCGAGATGTCGATTTGCCGGCAAAGAATCACCAGGGCCATCCCGCAAGCCACGACCAGCGTCGGGGCTTCGCGCGTCGCGAGTGAGAGCAACGGCTGCGGTTGATAAAATCCGGGCGCGAAGATCGCCATGGCGAGCAGCAGCAACCCGAGGGCTCCGGCCACCGAGAGTTCGCGCAGATAGCGGTTCATGCGGCGCCTTGCTCCTGTCCGAGGGCCGCGGCCATGACCGCGTGGGCATCGCTGCCGCCCGGCAGGACGCCGACCAGCCGGCCGGCGCGCATGACCCCGATGCGATCGCTCATGCCGAGAATTTCCGGCAGGTCGCTCGAGATGAGGAGCACGGGAAGTCCGGAGCGTGCGAGCCGGCGGATGATGCGGTGAATCTCGCCCTTGGCGCCGACATCCACGCCCTGAGTGGGTTCATCGAGAATCAACAGACGCGGCTTCGTCGCGAGCCAGCGGGCGAGGGAGACTTTCTGCTGATTGCCCCCCGAGAGACTGCCCGCGGGCGCGTCAGGCCCGGTGCACTTGATCGCGAGGTCGCGAATAAACTCGAGCGCGAGACTCTGCTCCGCCTCGGTCCGCAGCCAGCCGCGGGGAAACAACCGCCGTTGCACGGCGAGTGTCATGTTATGGGCGATGGGCAGTTCGAGCACGACCCCGTGTCGCCGGCGATCCTCCGGCACGTAGGCGATGCCGGCCGCGACCGCCTCGACGGCCGAACGCGGGTGAATCACCTGGCCGTGGAGACGGATTTCGCCGGCGTCCGCCGGCGTCAGGCCGAAGAGAATACGAGCCAGCTCGGTGCGTCCGGCGCCCACGAGGCCGGCGAGGCCGAAGACCTCGCCGGCGCGGACCTGGAAGGAGACGTCCGTCACGCCGGCCTCGGCGCAACCGAGGCTGCGAAGCTCGAGCGCGACCTCGGTCGGCGCCGCTTCACTGGGCGGATAGATTTGGGTCATCTCGCGACCCACCATCATGCGGATGAGCGCGGCCTCGTTGATCGCGGCGATCGGATTCGTTCCGACGGTTTCGCCGTCGCGCAGGACGGTGACGCGATCGGCGAGGGCGAAGATCTCCTCCAGCCGGTGCGAGATGTAGATGACGCCGACGCCGCTGCGCCGCAGTTCGCGGACGACCGCGAAGAGCAGGTGTTGCTCCTTCTGCGTCAGGGAGGCCGTCGGTTCGTCCATGATGACGATCCGCGCCCCGGCGCCGAGGGCGCAGGCAATCTCCACCAGTTGCTGCTCGGGCATCGAGAGCGAACGCACTTCCGCGTCCGGCGAAATCTCCGCGCCGATTCGCCGGAGCAGTTCCACCGCCCGCGACCTCCGGCCCTTCCAATCCACGCGGGCGAACGGCGCCCCGGCTTCGAGGCGCAGCGCGATGTTCTCCATCACGGTCAGGTCGGGAAACAGCGCGGGCTGCTGGTAAATGCAGGCGATGCCGCGGGCGTGGGCGGTGGCCGGGGTGAGGTGGTCCACGAGTTCGCCGGCGACGCGGATCGTGCCGCGATCGGGCTGGTGAGCCCCGGTGACGATCTTGATGAGGGTGCTCTTGCCAGCGCCGTTCTCGCCCAGCAGCGCGTGTACTTCGCCTGCCTGGAGATCGAAATCGACGCCCCGCAGGGCGCGGGCGCCGCCGAAGGACTTGGCGAGCTGGCGGAGTTCGAGCAGGGGTGGGGCCATCCAGGGGAACCCAAAGGTGATGAAGTCCCGAGGGCCGGCGCCAGCGGAAAAACCGGCGTGGCCCGCAAAATGAGTACTCGTCCCGTCTGCCAATTTTCCCCACACGAGTCAGCCGTGCGCTACATCATTTACGGAGCCGGCGCGATTGGCTCGATTCTCGGAGGACACCTGCACCGCCTCGGCGGCGAAGTCGTGCTCGTCGGTCCGGCCGCGCACGTGCAGGCGATTCGCCGCCGCGGCCTGACGCTGCGTCTGCCGCAGGAGACGCTGAACCTGAAGATCCGCGCCGTGACCCGGGCGCGCGACGTCCGGCCGTTTCGGCCCGACGATGTGGTGGTGCTCTGTGCGAAGTCGCAGCAAACGCTGCGCTGCCTCAGTCAGCTTCGGGCCGCCGGTGCCCCGCGAAGTCTCCCAATCTTCTGCGCGCAGAACTCATTCCTCAACGAGCCGCAGACGACGTTGTTCTTTGATCGCGTGTATGGCGTTGCGGTCGTGATCGACGGCATCTTTGTGCGCCCGGGCGAAGCGGTTCATGCGACCGGTCGGAGCCACGGTCACCTGGAGATTGGACGTTATCCTTCGGGGCTGGATTCGCTGGCGCGCCGTGTGGCCCGGGACTTCAAGCGGGCCGGTTTCTCCGTCCAGACCTCGCCCGACGTCATGGCATGCAAGCGGGCCAAGTTCATCGTGAACATGGCGAACGCTGTCATCGCCATCACCAACCAGCCCGCGGCGGCCGCGCTCCTGGTGGCAAAGCTCCGGGCGGAAGCCTCCCGGGTGCTGCGGGCCAGCGGGCTCAGCGTCGAGCCGCTGGCAGAATTTCGCCGCCGCACCGCGGAGGCCTGCGGTCAACTGGTGGTGCCGTCAGACGCGGCGAGTGCGGGACTCATTCCGGACTCCACCTGGCAGAGTTTGTATCGCCGTCGCGGCAGCGTGGAGACGCCGTATTTCAACGGCGTCATCGTCCAACTGGGCGAAAGTCTCGGACTGCCGACGCCTTGGAACCGAGGCGTGGCCGAAGTCATTGCCACGATGGCCGCGCGGCGTGAGCGACCCGGGCGCTACACGGTGCGCGAGTTGGAACGGATCATCCGCCCGCGCCGCTAGAGGCGTCTGGAATTTGAGTAGCCGGAAGGCGTGGACAAGCCACGCCCCTTCACGCGGCCACCGCACTTCGTAGGGGCGTGCCTCGTGCGCGCCCTCCATATCTTACCGGCTATCCTTCGACTTAATCGGATTTAACCGGACCGAACGCTCACGACGGCTTCGTTCCGTCGGCCTCGGTGCTCTCGCGCAAGGGTGCCAGATCGGGATCGGTGGCGGCCGTTTCCTTGAACAAGGGGTCGAGCAAGATCGCGTGTTTCACACGCCGCCGGGCCGCCTCGAGCTTGCCTTGCTGGCAGGCGTAGCAGCCGAGATTGAACTGGATGGTCGCGTCGTCCGGATGCCGCACGGACGCTTCGTAAAGAATCTTCTCGGCCTCGACGATGGAGACGGCGCGGCGGGTGGCATAGGCCCACGTGACCCAGGCGGCCGCGTCGTGCGGGGTGCGTTTCGCAATGATGGATGCAATCCGCGCGAGTTCCGGCCAGTTCTCCTGGGCTTGGAGCACGCTCAGCCGGTAATCGAGGACCGTGACCGTGTCGCAGTCGGGAGGCGGGATACGATCCAGTTCGGCGGCCGCCTCGGCGAGCATCCCCAACGCGAGGTAGCCCTCAACGTGGGTCAGGTGCTGGTCGGTGCGCATGGTCGGCATCGTGTCGTGCGGTCGCCTCCGGTCAACTTTCCGGCTGCGCCGACGCTTCCGCCGAATGGGACCATTGCCGTGGGACGGTCTGGGCGGAGGAGCTCAACTCGCCGGCGGTCCGCCGAAGTGGGCGGCGTGGGCCGCGTAGGCCGCGGTGTCGGCGAGCATCGCGTCGATCGTGGCGGCGAGTGGCTCGATGCGGACGAGTCCGGAGAACACCGCCTTGTCGCCAATCGCATCCTCGAGGACGAACATCGGCCGCTGGGAAACCTGGTGCTCGGCGAAACGCTTGGTGCTCGCCTCAATGCGGGCCCGGACCGCCGGTGACTCGGCCGCGGTCCGAAGTTTCGCCGCCTCGATGCCCCCGGCGGCGGCGGCGAGCGCGACGGCCACATCCAGGCGAAGAATCTTCCGGCCCTCGCGTTCCCCGGCGTGCGCGAGCGCGAGGCGGATCTCGTCGCCGTGGATGCCGAAGTCGCGACCGGCTTCGGCGACCAGATTGGGCGCCACGATCGCACCTTCTGCCACGGGTTCAAACCAACCGGAATTGAGCATGAACGGCGACTGCATGATCATCCCGCTCCGCCGGTAGAACCAGTCACACTGCGCCTGCGACCGCGGGTAATCGGACGCGTTCATCTGCGCGATCTGCCACGCAAACTCGACGCGGCCGGCGTAGCGGGCCTTCAATTGCGCCCACATCGGCTCCGTCCAGAAACACCAGGATGAGGTGACTTCGAGGTAGTAGGTGACTTTCATCCCATGGAGCGCAGCGCGTGGCTGGGCGGGCGTCAACGAACCACGGAGGAGCCAACCGAGTCAGGTGTGCGGGAGGCGGACCGGCACAGTGCCGGATCAATCCGGATTAACCACGAAGGCACAAAGCATCGGCCGCGCCGGCTCGGTGGTTTGGCCGGTTTCGCAGATCCAGAATTCAGAGCCTGGTGCCCTCCAATCGAAAATCGAGAATCGAAAATATCCACGCCCCGCGTGCGAGCGCAGCCTTTCCGCCCTACTTTTTAAACAGACCCTTCAGCGCCTCGGCGGCGGCGGCGCCTGCGGTCCCGCCAATCTTGCCGGCTGCCTGGGTCGTCGCGGAAACGATGCTGGTGGTGACGCTGCGCATGACGGCCACGACCAACTGATCGGGCGTGATGCCGCCCTCGGCCGTGCCGAGGTTGGTGAGTTCGATCGGCGGCATCGGGAGCTTGAGGGCCGCGGGGCCGACGCCGACCCGGACCCAGCCGTTCTGCAGCCGGAATTTCTTCACCGCGAACTTCACCGATTTCCCGCCCGCCTCGGGCTTGGCCGGATCCTTGCCGCCCGTGAACTGCTCGATGTTCTTCAGCAGGGCGGCCACGTTGCTGTTCACGAGCTTGGTCTCGTAGTTGAACTCGGGCGCCTCGATGCTGATTTCGTTGATCACGATGTGGTCGCCGAGGAGGGAAAGCGGGGCGACATCGAGGTGAATGCGGCCGAGTGAGGCGAGGTTGGCGTCGCTCCAGCCGGTGGGGTTTCCGATTTCGAGGCCGGTGAGGGTCCCGCTGCCGGTGAAGGGCGAGATCTTCGCGCCGGCGAGGACGACCTTCGTCTGGGTGATCTTGGGGCCAAAGCTGTTGACGCCCGCGGTCACGATCGAGCCCAGGAAGAACCACATGACGACGGCACCAATCGCGACCAGGGCGACGACAGACGCAGAGACGATGAGCAGGATCTTTTTCATAAAGGTAGGCGCGGGACGGCGAAGCTGAGGTGCGCGGAGTTGCGGCGCAAGCATCAGGCGCGGAGACGGAAGTCAGTCAACAACCTGGCGTCCGAGAATTTCGCTTGTCAGCCCCGCTCGCGGTTGGACGCTGGGCGCAGCGAACGCGCATTTAAAATTTCCATGGCCCAAGCCTACACCGAAGCCAGCATCAAGACCCTTTCTTCGCTCGAGCACATCCGGTTGCGGCCAGGCATGTACATCGGACGACTCGGCAATGGTACCCACGCTGAGGACGGCATCTACGTCCTGCTCAAGGAGACGATCGACAACTGCATCGACGAATTCACGATGGGCTTCGGTCGCAAGATCGAGATCGAGCTGCAGGAAAACCGGCTCCGGGTCCGGGACTACGGCCGCGGCATCCCGCTCGGCAAGCTGATCGACTGCGTCTCGATCATCAACACGGGCGCGAAGTACGACAGTGAGACCTTCCAGAAATCAGTCGGCTTGAACGGCGTCGGCCAGAAAGCGGTCAACGCCCTGGCGATCGAGTATCGGGCGCAAGCCTTCCGGGACGGCCAGACGAAGCTCGTCGAATTCGAGAAGGGCCGGCTGAAGAAGGAGCACAAGGTTGCGAAGTCCGAGGAGCGCAACGGCACGCTGATCGAATTCGTCCCGGACGAGGCTCTTTTCGGCAAAGACTTCCGGTTCCGGCCCGAGTTCATCGAGGACATGCTGTGGAACTACGCGTTCCTGAACCGAGGGCTGACGCTCACGTTCAACGGCAAAGTCTTCAAGTCGGAGCACGGCCTGCGCGATCTCCTGACGAAGAACCTCAGTGGCGAACCGCTGTATCCGATCATCCATCTCGAAGGAGAAGACATCGAGGTCGCCTTTACCCACGGGGCGCACTACGGCGAGGAATACTACTCGTTCGTCAACGGCCAGCACACCACGATGGGCGGCACGCACCTGACGGCATTTCGCGAAGCGCTGGTCGATACCGTCCGGAATTTCTTCAAGAAGGACTACGACGCGGCGGACGTGCGGCAGGCGATCGATGCCGCCGTTGCCGTGCGCGTGATGGAGCCGGTGTTCGAGTCGCAGACGAAGACCAAGCTCGGCTCAGCCAACATCGGGCCCGACGGGCCGAGCCTGAAGGAATTTGTCGGCAAGTTCATGCAGCAGGCCCTCGACGGATTCCTGCACAAGAACCGGGAGACGACGGAGACGCTCAAGAACAAGATCGAAGAGAACGAGCGCGAGCGAAAGGAACTGGCAGGGATTCGAAGTCTTGCCCGGGAACGCGCCAAGAAGGCGTCACTGCACAACCGCAAGCTGCGCGACTGCCGCGTGCATCTCGGCGACCGTTCGCCGCGCAACGAGGAGAGCACGCTCTTCATCGTGGAGGGCGACTCCGCCGCCGGGTCGCTCACGGCGACGCGCGATGTCCAGACGCAGGCGGTGTTCGCCCTGAAGGGCAAGCCGCTCAACACCTACGGGCTGTCGAAGAAGGTGATTTACGAGAACGAGGAGTTTCACCTCCTCCAGTCGGCGCTCAACGTGGAGGAAGGCCTCGACGGGCTGCGTTACAACAAGGTGGTGATCGCGACCGATGCTGACGTCGACGGCATGCATATCCGGCTGCTGCTGATTTCCTTCTTCCTGCAGTTCTTTCCCGATCTCATCCGCAACGGCCACCTCTACATCCTCGATACGCCGCTCTTCCGCGTGCGGAACAAGAAGCGGACGATGTACTGCTACTCCGAGGCCGAGAAGCAGGCGGCGATCGCGGAGCTTGGGGCGAGTCACGAGATCACACGGTTCAAAGGTCTCGGCGAGATTTCCGCCGGTGAGTTCAAGGATTTCATCGGCGAGAATATCCGGCTCGAGCCGGTGACGCTGGCTCATCTCCACAACAGCGACGATTTGCTCGGCTTTTTTATGGGTAAAAATACGCCCGAGCGTCAGGAATTTATTATCGACAATCTACGAATAGAGAAGGACTTAGTGGCGATCGAGAGCTGACTTTTTTAGGTTTCGACCAATGCGGCGGTGTTCCCTGAACTCTGCCGATGAAATTGGAGCAACGTTTCTTTGATCCCGCCTCCGGCTGGAAAATTCGCACCGGGAGCCTGGGGCAGTTGAAGGCCCAGCTCGTGCTCGTCTTTGGTGGGCGGTACCTGTTAGACGCGGGTGAGGGATTGGAGGATGTCAGGCGTTGTTATCCCGGCGCGCAGATCGTTGCCGCCTCCACGTCTGGAGAGATTACGGGCACCGAGGTGACCGAAGACAAGCTGACGTCCATTGCCGTGGCGCTGGAAAGAAGCCGCGTCTGGTGCGAAGCGACCCGGGTTTCCAGCCCCCGGGAGAGCTACGCCGCTGGTCAGGATCTCGCGCGGCGGCTGATCGGGCCGGAATTGGTGCACGTCTTTGCGATATCAGATGGTGGGTTGGTAAACGGTGCCGAGCTGGCGCGGGGGTTTAATGAAACGCTGCCCGATGGTGTCAGGCTCACCGGCGGATTGGCCGGTGATGGCGATCGTTTCGAGAAAACCCTGGTAGGCCTTGATGAAAAGCCCGTGCCCGGGCGGGTCGTGGCGGTGGCCTTTTACGGCAAGCACTTGAAGACGGCTTTCGCCATTTCGGGTGGTTGGGAGCCCTTTGGTCCGGAGCGCGCCGTCACCCGGTCCATCGGCAATGTTCTCCATGAGCTCGATGGCAAGTCGGCGCTCGCCCTCTACAAGAGTTATCTCGGCGAACATGCCGTGAAATTGCCCGGCTCAGCGCTGCGCTTTCCCTTGGGCGTAACCGTGGGTTCCGCCAGCCCGGTGGTGCGCACGATTCTTTCGATCGACGACCAGGAGGAGTCCATGACCTTCGCCGGTGACATCCCCCTTGGGGCCCGGGTTCGCTTCATGCGCGCGTCGTACGAAGACCTCATTGACGGCGCCGTCCAAGCCGCCGAAATCGCGGGAAAACTGAAGATGCCACAACTGGCGATTTGCGTGAGCTGCGTCGGACGCCGGATCGTTCTCGGGCAGAGAATCGAGGAGGAAACCGAGGCGGTTCAAGACTTGCTGGGCACCGACGTCGTTCTGACCGGTTTCTACTCCTATGGAGAATTGGCTCCGGCCGACAGCAGTGGGGCCTGCCAGTTGCACAATCAGACTATGACGATCACCTCGATTCGGGAGGATCTATGAAGCGACACCGTTTGCTGGAGCGTCAGCTGAAAAAGCATGTCGCTGGTTCCGAAACGCTCCCGTCGAACGTGGTCGCCTTGTTAGAGGCGGTCGACGAGGCGTACTGCCAGTACGACAGCGACCAGAAGCTCTCGGAGCGGGCCATGGATTTGAGTTCGCGGGAGTTGATTGAACTTAACGAACAACTCGCGCGGCAAAATACGCACAATCTTGCAGTGCTCGAGCGCCTCCAGGTCGCGGTCCGCGCGCTGCGCCCGACTGAAGTCGGCTGCGACGGTGACCTCGAGAGCGATT
This sequence comes from Opitutia bacterium, assembly GCA_947472765.1. Taxonomy (GTDB): domain Bacteria; phylum Verrucomicrobiota; class Verrucomicrobiia; order Opitutales; family Opitutaceae; genus ER46. The sequence goes on along the minus strand of CANJCM010000012.1, from coordinate 4,287 downwards.
TGCTTTCCCTCACAGGCTCGCTGGAGGAAACGATCCGGCGGCGGAAAGAAGTCGATGACGCGATGAGGAGTGCGAAGGAAGCGGCCGAATCTGCCAATCAGGCCAAGAGCACCTTCCTCGCGAACATGAGTCATGAGATTCGCACGCCGCTGAACGCGATCATCGGGATCAGCAGTCTCCTGCTCGATTCGCCACTGGCGCCGGATCAGCGCGATCACGTCGAGACCATCCGGGATAGCGGAAATTCACTGTTGGATATCATCTCTGACCTCCTGGATTTTTCCAAGATTGAAGCCGGCCGGCTGGAACTCTTGGAAGAGTCCGTCGACCTGAGGAATTGCCTTGAACAAGTCATGGGACTGTTCGCCCTGCGGTGTGCGCAAAAAGGCATCGGACTGCTGCTGGATTGTCCTTCAGATTTACCGACGAAGATCAGGACCGATCCGATACGACTGCGCCAGATTCTCGTTAACTTGGTCGGGAATGCGGTCAAGTTCACCGCGCATGGGAAGATCGTTGTGTCCGTCTCCATTACGCCTGAAGAAGCGGGCTGGCGGTGCCGGTTTGCGATTCAAGATACTGGCATTGGAATTCCGGAAGATCGGATGGACCGGCTTTTTAAGCCGTTCTCGCAGGTAGATTCCTCGACGACGCGAGAGTATGGTGGCACCGGGCTCGGGCTCGTCATCTCTGCGCGGCTCGTCGAGCTGTTTGGGGGGGAGATTCGCCTCCGTAGCCGGGTTGGAGAGGGCTCACGTTTCGAGTTCGAGATCAACGCCAGCCGTTGTCCGGATGCCAGCGTTCCATCGGAAGGCCAAGCCAACGCCACCCTGCGCGGACGACGCGTGCTCTTCGTCTACGACGACATGGAGGATAACCAGCACCTGACAGCGTATCTCGGGACGTGGGATGTGATTGTCACTTCGATCGCCGATAGCCGCATCGCCGTCGACCTTCTCGAGGAGGGTGAGTCGTTCGATTTGATCCTGCTCGACATCCGTACGCCGAGTCGGAATGCCGCACACCTGGCGTCCGCTCTTGCGCAAAAATCTAGCGCCGGGTTGACGCCGATCGTCGTGCTGACGCCACCGGGCGGCGCCTCCGAGAATCAGATTCCGATGGGAATTGAGATCGCGAAGCCGGTTGCCCCCTCCCATTTGCACGCTCTTATGATTGCCGCACTGCGGGGAGGCCGCGCGGGAGCTGCGCCGCGAAAGCTTTCCGCTCCGTTTGATCGCGATTTCGCGCTGCGACACCCGCTGAAAATCCTCGTCGCCGAGGACAATGTGGCGAACTGCAAAGTGATTATCCAGACCCTCGATCGTCTGGGCTATCGCGTGGAGGCCGTCGCAAATGGCCGTCTGCTTTTGGAACGACTGGCGCAGGAGCCGGCCGACGTGGTGCTAATGGACATCCAGATGCCGGAGCTCGACGGGTTGGAGGCGACTCGCCGGTTGCGTCAGCACGTCCCTCCCGGGACGCCGCCATACATCATCGCGCTCACGGCCAATACGCGGAAGGAAGATCAGCAGGCGTGCGTGAGTGCGGGCATGAATGATTATCTCAGCAAACCGGTCCGGCTGCAGAACCTGATGGGCGCCCTGGCCCGGGCCCACTCCTCCTTGCAGGGTGATCTTCACGAGTTGCGGGCTTAGCCGGGATTTCAATCTCCGGATCTAGCCGGCGCTGACTGCTCGGTCCGGAACCCGGGATGCATGGCTGGCTGCTGCGCCGGCGGCAGGGATGATTGTCCCTTGCGTCGATCTCCCGGGAGGCTTGGTGGCACGCCGGGCAGCGCGGATCGCCCCGCGCGATCGCCCTGCAGCGGATCGGGTCTGAATCCTGGCCAACGAGTCCCTTGACGCGTGGGTCCAGCGTGGCAGCGTTCGGGCTCGATCTGCGCGCAATGCCGAAGAAGAAAGCCTCCCGGAACTCCGACCAGTCTGAATTGCCCCTCGGTGCCGCCGCTGGGCCCACCGGCAGGAGCGCAGAGCCGATGCGCAGTAACGAGGAGACCGCCGCGATTCCCCCGGCGGAGACGAGCCTGGTCCCGGCGCCAGTGCTGCCGCCACCGCCGCGTCGCGGCGGGGAGAAAGTGCAGGACGAAGACTCGCCGCTCGCGACGAGTTACCGGAGCTGGTTTCTGGAGTACGCCAGCTATGTCATTCTCGATCGCGCGGTGCCGCACATCGACGACGGGCTGAAGCCCGTGCAGCGCCGGATTCTCCACACGTTGTGGGAGATGGACGACGGCCGTTTCCACAAGGTGGCCAACATCGTCGGTGCGACGATGCGTTTTCATCCGCACGGTGACGCCTCGATTGGCGCGGCGCTCGTCGGCATGGGCCAGCGCGGCTACCTGATCGAGCCGCAGGGCAACTTCGGCAACACGCTTACCGGAGACGAGGCGGCGGCGCCGCGCTACATCGAGGCGCGGCTGACGGGTTTCGCGAAAGATGTGCTCTTCAATCCGAAGACCACGACCTGGCAGCTCAGCTACGACGGCCGCGCCCGCGAGCCCGTGACGCTGCCGGCGAAGTTCCCGCTCGTGCTGCTCGACGGCGCCGAAGGTATCGCGGTTGGACTTTCGACCAAGATCCTGCCGCACAATTTCAACGATCTCTGTCGGGCAGCGATCAATCACCTCCAGGGAAAGACATTCCGAATCTTCCCGGACTTCGCGACGGGCGGCACGGCGGATTTTTCCGAGTACAACGACGGCGAGCGTGGCGGCCGCGTCAAAGTCCGCGCCCGGATTGAGCAGCGTTCGAAATACCTGCTGGCAATCACGGAGCTGCCTTTCGGTGCGACGACGGAATCTCTCATCGAGTCGATCCTCGCGGCGAACGCGAAGGGCAAGATCAAGGTCCGCCATGTCGACGACAACACGGCCGACACCGTGGAAATCCTCGTGCACCTGCCGCAGGGCAGCGACCCCGATCAGGTGACACAGCAGTTGTACGTTTTCACGGGCTGCCAGCAGAACCTCGCGCCGGCGGCGTGCGTGATCGAGAACGACAAGCCGCAGTTCCTCGGCGTGAAGGAGATCCTCAGGCGTTCCGTGGACCGCACGAAGGACCTCCTGAAGCAGGAGCTTGAGATCAAGCTCGAGGAACTGGAGCAGCAGTGGCACTGGGATTCCCTCGAGCGCATCTTCATCGAGGAACGCATCTACCGCCGGATCGAGAAGTCGAAGACATGGGCGAGCGTGCTCGAAGAAATTCAGGAGGGCTTGAAGCCCTTCGTGAAGACGCTCCGGCGTCCGGTGACCGAGGAGGACATCACGCGACTGACGGAGATTCGCATCAAGCGCATCTCCGCCTACAACCGCTTCCAGGCCGACGAGGCGCTCAAGAAGATTGAGGCGGGCATCAAGGAGACGAAGACCCATCTCAAGAATCTCACAGCCTACGCGATTGCCTGGTTCGAGATGCTGCAGGAGAAATACGGCAAGGGCATCAAGCGCCGGACCCAGTACGACGAGATCGAGCAGATCAATGCTTCCGAGGTCGTGTCCGCGAACCAGCGCCTGTACGTGAATCGCGAGGACGGCTTCATCGGACTCAACTGGCGCCAGCACGAGTTCATCCAGGAGTGCACGATTCTCGACAGCGCGATCTGCATCATGCGCGACGGCTCGCTCAAGGTTTCCAAAGTCGCGGACAAGGTTTTCATGGGCCGCGACATCATTCACTGCGGCGTTTTCCCGAAGGACGGTGACCCGAATTTTTACACGATGGTTTACCAGGACAAAGAGTCCGGGAAGGCCTTTGCGAAGCGCTTCCAGATCGGCGGCCTCTCGCGGGACAAACTCTACCCGCTCACCAAATCCGAGGGCTCACACATCATCTACCTCGACGTCAGCAAGACGGAGAAGGACATGCCGAAGAAGCTCCACGTTTCCATCGATGGTCGCAGCGGCGCCCGCGTGCGGGAGCTCGATTTCGATCTCGTGCCCGTTCCGCTCAGCAGCCGGAGCGCGAAGGGGCTCACGGTCAGCAAATGGCCCGTGAAGGATGTGAAGCGGATCGATCTGGCTCTCGGTTAGTCAGGGCAGTTTCGCGACCGGGCAGTCCGCAATCGGGCGCGCACGAGGCGCGTCCCTACAAGTATCAGGCGAAAGTTGTAGGGGCAGGGCTCGGGCACCCCGCCACTCATCGCTGACACTTACCGCCATATCATCGCTGACACTTTTGGGATTGGCGGAAGTAAAATATTTATGGGGAGGGTCAAAGGGAGGGGGCGAAGCTCCCTCCCTTCCCCGCCTTCAGCCGTGGGGTGGCAGGG